>DATEQI010000184.1:0-8859 GCA_035272805.1 Alphaproteobacteria bacterium
CGGCGCAACTCCTTGAGACGCGCGGTGTCGATCATCGCACCTCCCGGGGGATGAGCAGGCGACAGCTCATCATATCGGGAGTAGAGGGCGAAAGGGCCAGGGGCCCGGAGAGCGGCTCGAGCACCCCCTCTCCGCTTTACACGCCCTCGCCCCGCGGGCTATGTGAAGCGGGCAATGCGACTTGAATGATGGATTTTCCGGTGTCCTTCGAGCCATGACAGCACCCGACGACAAAGCCGCCGCCGCCGCGAGCGCCAAGCGGGCCCAGAGGGGGCCTTATCCGGAGGTCGAGCCCAATCCGAGCTTCCCCCGCATGGAGGAGGAGGTGCTGGCGTTCTGGAAACGCGAGCGCATCTTCGAGCGCTCGGTCGAGTTCCGCCCGGCCGTGCGCGACGGCAAGTCGAACGAGTTCGTCTTCTACGACGGCCCGCCCTTTGCCAACGGGCTGCCGCACTACGGCCACCTCGTCACCGGCTTCGTCAAGGACATCGTGCCGCGGTATGAGACGATGCGCGGCAGACGCGTCGAGCGGCGCTTCGGCTGGGACTGCCACGGCCTTCCCGCCGAGCTCACCGCCGAGGAGGAGCTCGGCATCTCCGGCCGGCCGGCCATCCTGGAATACGGCATCGCGCGCTTCAACGCGCACTGCCGCACCTCGGTCTTGCGCTTCACCAAGGAGTGGGAGAAGTACGTCACGCGGCAGGCGCGCTGGGTCGATTTCGAGCACGCCTACAGGACGCTCGACCTCTCCTTCATGGAGAGCGTCATGTGGGCGTTCAAGACCTTGTGGGACAAGGGACTCATTTACGAGGGCTACCGCGTCGTCGCCTATTCCTGGGCGATCCAGACCCCGCTCTCCAACTTCGAGACGCGGATGGACAACGCCTACCGCGAGCGCCAGGACCCCGCGGTCACCGTCGCCTTCACCCTCGAGCCCGAGACGGGCGAGGAGAAGCCGCTCAAGCTGCTTGCCTGGACGACAACACCATGGACGCTGCCCTCGAACCTGGCGCTCGCGGTCGGCGCCGACATCGATTACGCGGTCTTCGAGGAGGCCGGCGTGCGCTACGTGCTGGGCGAGGCGGTGGCCCCCAAATACGAGAAACAGCTCGCGAACGCCACCCGCGTCGGCACGCTCAAGGGTAGCGCCCTCGTCGGAAGGCGCTACCGGCCGCTCTTCCCCTTTTTCGCCGATACGCCGAACGCCTTCCGCGTCCTCGCCGGCGAGTTCGTCACGACCGACGAGGGTACGGGCATCGTGCACATGGCGCCCGGCTTCGGCGAGGACGACCTCGACCTCTCGAGCAAGAACGGCATTCCCGTCATCGTGCCGGTCGACAACTCGGGCCGCTTCACCGGCGAGGTCAAGCCCTACGAAGGCATGCTGGTGTTCGACGCCAACAAGCACATCATCCAGGATCTGCGCAAGATGGGCGTGCTCATCCGCCACGACACCATCAACCACAACTATCCCCATTGCTGGCGCACCGACACCCCGCTCATCTACCGCGCCATCAACGCCTGGTTCCTCAAGGTGACGGAATTCCGCGAGCGCATGGTCGAGCTCAACAAGGGCATCAACTGGATCCCGCACCACATCCGCGACGGCCTCTTCGGCAACTGGCTCGAGGGAGCGCGCGATTGGAACATCAGCCGCAATCGCTTTTGGGGCTCCCCACTACCGGTCTGGCGCAGCGACGACCCGCGCTATCCGCGCATCGATGTCTATGGCTCTCTCGACGAGATCGCGCGCGACTTCGGCGTGCGGCCCACGGACCTCCACCGCCCCGGGATCGACGCGCTCGTGCGTCCCAACCCCGACGATCCGAGCGGAAAGAGCATGATGCGGCGCGTCGAGGACGTGCTCGACTGCTGGTTCGAATCGGGCTCCATGCCCTATGCCCAGGTGCATTACCCCTTCGAGAACAAGGCCTGGTTCGAGGGGCACTTTCCCGGCGACTTCATCGTCGAGTACGTCGCCCAGACGCGCGCCTGGTTCTACACGCTCGTGGTGCTGTCCGTGGCCCTCTTCGACAAGGTGCCGTTCCTGAATTGCCTTTGCCACGGCGTGGTGCTCGACGAGAACCACCAGAAGCTCTCGAAGCGCCTCAAGAACTACCCGGACCCGCTTGAGGTGTTCGACACCATCGGGGCCGATGCGCTGCGCTGGTATCTCGTGTCCTCGGCACTCCTTGCCGGCGGCGATCTCGCCATTCCCAAGGACGGCCGCGCCATCGGCGAGGTGCAGCGCCAAGTGCTCAAGCCGATCTGGAACGCCTATTATTTCTTCTCGCTCTATGCCAACGCGGACGGCATCAAGGCCGAGCTGATCAGCCAAGCCGAGGGCGTGCTCGACCGCTACATCCTGGCCAAGACGCGCGAGCTCGTGCTCAACGTCGAGCGCCGCATGGACGCCTACGACATCCCCGGCCCCTGTGCCGCGATCGTGCGCTTCCTGGACGTGCTCAACAACTGGTACATCCGCCGCAGCCGCGAGCGCTTCTGGCGCTCGGGCCGCGACCGCGACAAGCTCGCGGCCTACAATACCCTCTATACGGTGCTGACGACGCTGCTCCGCACGATAGCGCCGCTCGTCCCCTATCTCAGCGAGACCGTCTATCGCGGGCTCAGCGGCGAGACGAGCGTGCACTTGGCCGATTGGCCGGACGTGAGCGCGCTGCCGGCGGAGCCGGAGCTCGTGGAGAGCATGGATCTCGTGCGCGAGATCTGCTCCGTGGCCCTTGCCATCCGCGAGCAGCACAATCTGCGCGTCCGCCTGCCGCTTTCGTGCATGATCGTGGCGACGCCCAAGGCGGCGGCACTCGAGTCCTTCCGCTACCTGATCGAGGACGAGGTCAACGTGAAGCGCGTCGAGTTCGACCCCGACGTGCGCAAGTTCGGCACGCTCGAGCTTCACGTCAATCCCAAGATCGGCGCGCGCATCGGCAAGGCGCTCAAGGAGGTGCTCGCGGCCGCCAAGGCGGGGGAGTGGCGGCACAATCCCGACGGCACAGTCGCGGTCGCGGGACAGACCCTGGCGGGGGAGGACTTCGCCCTGCGCCTCAACGTGCCCGAGGGACAGTCGGCGCTCGCCTTGCGCGGGCAAGGGGCGGTCATTCTCAATGTGACGCTAACACCCGAGCTCAGGGAGGAGGGGCTCGCGCGCGACCTCGTGCGCCTCATCCAGACGACGCGCAAGGAAGCCGGGCTCCACATCTCCGACCGCATCGCCCTCGGCTTGGCACTTCCGCCGGAGTTTGCCGGCGCGGTCGAGCGTCACCGCCGCTTCATCTGCGAGGAGACGCTCGCGTTGGACCTTGCACTCTCGGCCGATGCCAAGGACGCCTTCAGGAGCGAGCACCGGCTCGAGGGCAAGCCGATTACGATTGCGGTGCGCCGCCTCGCCGCGCAGGGCTAGAAATCATCTAGCATTATCAATAGGATAACCTGAAAACCCGAGTCCGCGCCCCAAACGCTTACGCGGTCCGCAGAGTGCGCGCGCGTGCGTGCGCGTGCGAACTCATCAGCAAGCTTTACTTCCGGCGCAACTCGCGTCATCTAGTGGAGGATTTGCGAGAAGACTAGAGAAACCGATAAATCGCGCAAACGAGGGAGTGCTCAAGATGGCTAGGACCACCCGTCGGAAAAAGACAGCGAAGACGAAGAAGCGCGCGCGCGCGAAGAAGCCGGCCGCCCGCAAGGTGGCGCGCCGCACGAGCGCGCGGCGGACTCGGCGCGCCGCGGCGCGCAAGCCGGCCCGCAAGAGGGTAGCGGCGAAGAGAGCGCGCAAGGTGAAGAGCCGCGTCAAGGCCGCTCCCCGCAAGGCGGCAGCGAAGAAGCGGGTCGTGAAGGCGAAGGTGCGCGCGAAGAAGCCGGCGCTCAAGAAGCCGGCGCTCAAGAAGGTTGCCAAGGTGGTGGCACCGCCGCCGAAGCCCGTCGCCGCTCCGGCACCAAGGCCCGTCGTTGCTCCGGCACCAAGGCCGTTCGTGGCGCCGGCACCAAGGCCGGCCGCCGCTCCGGCACCAAGGCCCGTCGCCGCTCCGGCACCGAGGCCTGCGCCCGCAGCTCCGGCGCCGAGACCCGCCGCCGCTCCGGCCCCGAAGCCGGCGCCCGCGGCTCCGGCGCCAAGGCCCGCCCCCCAACCGGCATGGCCCGCCGCCGGTCAGGCGCCATGGCCTGCCCCCGCTGCGGCGCCGAAACCGGCGCCGAAACCGGCGCCAGCGGCACCGGTAGCGAAGCCGGCGCCCGCGGCACCGGCCGCCGCACCCAGCGCTCCGGCAGCACCGCAGCCGGCGGCACCTTCCACCGGCTCGTCCGCGTCGGGCACGAGCGGCTCGACATGGCCGTTCTCGGGCACCGGCTCAAGCTCGAGCTCGAGCTAAGATCGGCGTTTGCGCCCTTTCTCCCTCTCCCGCTTGCGGGAGAGGGAGCCGTTCTTCTCACTGCGGCGCCGGGCCCTGGCTCAAGAGCGCCAAATCGTCGGGGCGGAGATATTTGGCAAAGGCCGCCTTCAGCTCGGCGGCACCGAGTGCCACGTAACGGCGCCCGGCACGCGTGGGCTCGTTGAGCGGAATCTCGCGCAAGAGCGGCGCCTCGACTCCCACCGGTATGGTCTGCAGCTCCTTGAGTTCGCGCACCACGATGGCCCGCACGCTCGAGACGTTTGCCGGATCAGAGGCATATTCGACCGCATAGAGGGTGCGCGTCTGGCCCGCCTCGAGTGCTGACCCGACGGAAGAGACGAGCCCGCGCTCCTTTGCGCAGGTCGCGATAGAGGCGCGTCGAATAGAAGGCCCGCCAAGTCCGCGCGGCGCCATCCGCCTTCGCGACGCTCTTGCCTAAGGACGCAAATGCCACGATGTTTGGCAGACAATCGTGGTCCCGTACGAAGCGGGCGGCCGCCGCTTGCCGCTCAACCAAATCAGAGTTCGTGATGAATCGTCTCAGCCCGCTCGTCGCCATCTTTCTCACCGTCTTCGTCGACCTGGTCGGCTTCGGCATCGTGATTCCGCTGCTGCCGTTCTACGCGGAGCACTTCCAGGCGGGGCCCGAGATGGTGACGCTGGTGATGGCGATCTACTCCTTCATGCAGTTCTTCTTCTCGCCCATCTGGGGCCGGCTCAGCGATCGCTACGGGCGCAAGCCGATCCTCCTCGTGAGCCTCGCCGGAATCTCGCTCTCCTATGTCTGGACCGGCTATGCCGACGGCCTCGTCGAGCTACTTGCGGCGCGCGCGCTCGCCGGCATCATGGCCGGCAACATCGCCGCCGCCCAGGCCTATATCGCGGACGTGACCCCGCCGGAGCGGCGCGCCCAAGGCATGGGACTGATCGGGGCCGCCTTCGGGCTCGGATTCATCGTGGGCCCGGCACTCGGCGGCGTGCTCGCAGGTGCTGATCCGCACAACCCCCATGTGGTAGCGCCGGCCTTGAGCTCGGCAGCACTCTCGCTGGTCGCCCTCGTCTTCGCCCTCGTCTTCCTCAAGGAATCGCTCGCCCCCGAAGCCCGACGCGAGGCCGCCGAGAAGCCGCGCGCCGGACGCTTCTCGCTTCTCGCCTCCGCCTGGCGTGACGGTGAGCTCAGGCTCCTCGTGGTGCTGTTCTTCCTGGTGACCTTCGCGTTTGCCGGCCTCGAGGCGACCTTCGCCATGTGGTCCGAGCGCGTGTTCGGCTGGGGGGCGACGCAGAACGGCTACCTTTTCGCCTATGCGGGCGTGCTCGCCGTCATTGTGCAAGGCGGTCTCATGCGCAAGCTCGCCGCAACCTTCGGCGAGAAGCGCCTCCTGATCCAAGGGGCGCTCGCCTTGGCCCTCGGCTTGGCACTCATTCCGTTCGCGCGCTCGCTGCCGCTTCTCCTCGTCGCCATGGCGCTCGTCGCCTACGGCGGGGGCACCAGCAACCCCTCGCTCAGCAGCTTGATCTCGCTCTCGGCCGCCAAGACCATGCGCGGCAGCGTGCTCGGCATCTCTCAATCGGCCGCGAGCCTCGCGCGCATCCTCGGCCCCGCCTTCGCCGGCGCCGTCTTCACGCTCGCCGGCCGCAACGGGCCCTATGTGGCGGGGGCCGCGGTGATGCTGCTCGTGCTCGTGCTCGCCATCCGCCTCGAGCGGCGCGGTGCCCTCCAGGCGACGGATGCCGTCTGAGGCCGCACGCTGTCCCGATCATGGCCCAGCCTGCGCGCGCGCATGGCGCACGACGAGGTCGACGAACTCCGGCACGCTCATGCCGATCCGCGCGCCGAGGCTGAGCGCGAGCTCGTTCATGTCGGAGAGGCGCCCCGTCGCCCAGGCCGAGCGCGCGTCGCCGATGCGCGCCGTCGCCGCCGCCACGGTTGCCGCCACGATGCCGCGCGCGGCGAGCACCGGAAGCCGCGAGACGCCGGCGCGGTCGATGCCGATGCCGGCGTCGTTGTAGACGGCGGCGCGTGCGGCCACGCGTATGGCGCTCCCGGGCTTGCCGCCCAGGAGCCCGCCGTGGGAGCCGGTGACCAGAACGGCACCGGCGTCCGAGGGCTCGGCGAGGGAATTCGAATCGAGGCCCCATACCTTGGGCTCGCCGCGATGGTGACGGAGGAGGAAGCGTCCCTCCTCGTAAGGCGGCGGCTCGCGGCTGGGCGGCCTCGCGCGGCGCATGCGCTGGGCAGAGGCAGGGCAGCGCTCGCCCACAGCACAGCCGAGCGTTGCCGCTGCCGCGTTGACGCGGCTGATGATGCCGCGCGCCATCATGTCGGCCCCGTCGCCGATGCGCGCCGTGCGGTAGTCGACGGTGGCGGCGGCGATGCCGAGGGCATCGAGATAGCCGAGGCCGGCGATGCCCGCCTCCTCGAGCCCGATGCCCGCGTCGTTCAGGATGACGCCGCGCAATTTGCCGCGGGCGGCGAGATAGGCGGCGTAGACGCCGCCATGGGAACCAGCCACGGCGACGCCGCCGGCGGCATCGGCCGCGAGCCTCGTGATGCTGTCCGTGACGAGGATCGAAACACTTAGCGCTGGCATCGCCGTCATGACAAAATTTGCTTAATTTACAGCGCGATACTATAGATCGCTCGGAACCGCGTCACGGGGGATGCTGCGATGGTGCCGAGGCCCAACATCGATGCCGAGCGCCTGCTCGCGCACTACCGCACGATGTGCCGCATCCGCGCCTTCGAGGAAGCGGCCGAGGCCGCGCACAAGGCCGGGCAGGTCACGGGTGCCGTCCATCTCTCGATCGGCCAGGAGGCGGTCGCCTCCGGCGTCTGCGTCCATCTCGCGCGCGAAGACCTGATCACGACGACGCACCGCGGTCACGGCCACACCATCGCCAAGGGTGCCTCCCCTGCCGCCATGATGGCCGAGCTCTTCGGCCGCGCCACCGGTACTTGCCACGGCAAGGGCGGCTCGCTCCACATCGCCGATTTCAGCGTCGGCATGTTGGGGGCGAACGGCGTGGTGGCGGCAGGGCTCACCATCGCGGTCGGTGCTGCGCACGCGCTCAAGCTCAAGGGCGAGCGCAGGGTCGTCGTCTGCTTCTTCGGCGACGGTGCCACGAACCGCGGCCCCTTCCTCGAGAGCCTCAACTGGGCCAAGCTCTTCGAGCTCCCGGTGCTCTTCGTGTGCGAGGACAACGGCTTCGCCGCGATGACCCGCACGCGCGCCGTCTCCGCGGGTCCCGGCCCCGCGGCGCGCGCCGAGAGCCTCGGCATCGCGGCGCGCGCGGTCGACGGCAACGACGTGGCCGCCGTGGACGAGAGTGCGGCCGAGCTTCTCGCCCGCGTGCGCGCGGGTCAAGGCCCGCAGTTCCTGCTTGCGCGCACCTATCGCTTGAAGGGGCACACGGCGAGCGATGCCGCACTCTATCGCGCGGCCTCCGAGCTCGAGGCGAAAAAGGCGGACGACCCGATCAAGCGCTGCGGCGAGGTCCTGCGCCTCAATGGCGTCGCCGAGGCGAGGCTCGCAGCGCTCGCGGCGGAGGCGAGAGGAGAGATCGCGGCGGCGGTCGAGGCGGCACTCGCGGCACCCTGGCCGGCGGCCGAGCTCGCCTGGACCGACGTGCAGGACGTGGGAGCCGGGCGATGGCGCTGATGAGCTATCTCGAGGCCGGCAAGACGGCACTCGCCGCCGAGATGCGCGCGGACCGCGCGGTGTGGGCGCTCGGCGAGGACCTCGGGCGCGGCGGCGTCTTCGGCCAGTACAAGGGCCTTGTCGAGGAATTCGGGCCCGAGCGCATCGTCGATACCCCGATCTCGGAGGCGACCATCATGGGGGCCGCGGTCGGCGCAGCGCTCATGGGCACACGCCCGGTGGTCGAGATGCGCTTCGCCGACTTCGCGCTCTGCGCGGTCGACGAGCTGGTCAACCAGGCGGCCAAGGCGCGCTACATGTTCGGCGGCCAGGGGCGCGTGCCGCTCGTGGTGCGCCAGCCGATCGGCATGTGGCGCTCCTCGGCCGCCCAGCATTCGCAGTCGCTCGAGGGCTGGTACGCGCACATCCCGGGCCTCGTCGTCGTCTGCCCCGCAACTCCCGCCGACAATTACGGCCTCTTGCGCAGCGCCATCCGCTGCGACGATCCCGTCGTCTACATGGAGCACAAGGACATGTGGGGGGTGACGGGCGAGGTGGACGAGGCGGCACCGCCCACCCCGCTCGGCAAGGCGCGGCTCGTGCGCGCGGGCAGCGAGCTGACGCTCGTCGCCTGGTCGGGGGCCTTGCGCGCGGTCGAGGCGGCACTCGAGCTCTTGGCCGGGCGGCCCTCGGTCGAGGTCATCGACCTGCGCACGATTTACCCGTGGGACCAAGAGATGGTGTTGCACTCCGCGCGCCGCACGGGACGGCTCCTGATCGTGCACGAGGCGGTCGAGACCGGCGGCTTCGGCGCCGAG
>DATEQI010000185.1:0-2476 GCA_035272805.1 Alphaproteobacteria bacterium
CCGGCATGAGTGACAACGTGACGAGACTGACAAAGGTGCGTCCAGCCGACGGCCGCGTTCTGCGTGTTCGGTTCGCCGGAGATCGGCGGCACTACGAACTCGACATGACCGGATTAATCGCTCGCAGCGCGCATTTCGCGCCACTGATGGACGATGCCGAGACCTTCGCCAAGGTGGCGATCGTAGAAGACGGTCTTGGGGTGGCTTGGCCGGTACAAATGAAATGGGGTCGTCTGGACGTTTCGGCCTCGACGCTCCGGCGGATCGCGGAAGAGCAGCAGCCGATGACAGGGGCGGATTTCGCGGAATGACGAATGGCATTGGGATTGTCCTTGACGGAGGCAGCCAAGCTGCTTGGGGTCGGTCGACGCACCATCATGGGCTATCTGAAGAAAGACGAACTGCCGCCCGTCGTTGCCATCGCCTGCCGAGCGCTGGCTCGCGACAAGCATCTCTTGGCAGCGCACTACGTGCCGGCGCGGAAAATCACCCGGCCGGCGGCATGAGCGCCGAACTCGATCCCGGCCGCTTCGAAGGCAGCCTCCAGTACCTGCTTGCATAGTTTCGCGGCCGCCCGGGGCTCCCTCACACGGTCGGCAATTGCCGGAAGCCGGGCATGCCGTCGTCCTCGACGGCGGCGGTGATCAAGCCCTGCACGCGCGCGTGCGGCGGGCCGCGGCGGCAGGCCTCGACCATCTCGTCGACGAGGGAAGCAGCACCCGCGAACTGCGCCTCCACGCTGCCGTCGGCGCGGTTGCGCACCCAGCCGCGCAAGCCGCGCCGCGCCGCCTCCTCGGCGGTCCAGGCGCGGAACCACACGCCCTGAACGCGCCCCTCGAGGCGCAGGCGCACGCACTTGCTCTCTTGCGCGGCACTCATGCCGTCGCGTCAGGCGAATTCGAGGATCGCCTGGTCGACCGCCAGGCTGTCGCCCGGCTTGGCGTGGAGCTTGGCGATGACGCCGTTGCGCTCCGCACGCAGGATGTTCTCCATTTTCATCGCCTCGACCACCGCGAGCTCCTCGCCGGCCTTGACCTCCTGGCCGACCTTGACCGCGAGCGAGACCAGGAGGCCCGGCATCGGCGACATCAGGTAGCGCGAGAGGTCGGGTGCCGCCTTCTTGGGCATGACGGCGAGATGCTTGGCCGTGGCGGGCGAGAGGACGCGCACGTCGAGCTGATGACCGCCATGGTTCAGCTTGTAGCTCGTGCCTTGGCGCTCGACTTGAACCGTAAGCGGGCGACCGTTGACGCTGCCCTTAAAGAGCGGCTCGCCGATGCGCCAGACGCTGCGCACCGCGTGGTGCTCGCCCCCGATGCTCACGTCGTAACCGCCCTCGACCGCAGATACCTTGACCGCGTGCTGGGCCTCCTCGAAGACGACGACGAACTCCGTTCCCGCTCTCGCCTCGTAGCCGGCGAGCTGGCCGCTGATGCGGCACTCGCGCTCCGCCTCGCGGCGCCCGATCGCGGCCGCTACGGCGACGAGAACGGCGGGCTCCTCGAGCGCCAGGCTGGCCGCGCTCAGCGACTCGCCGAACTCCTCGGCGATGAAGCCGGTCGAGAGTCGGCCCTCCACGAAGCGCGGGTGCGCCATGATGGCGGCGAGGAACGGCATGTTGTGCGTGAGGCCGCGCACGTAGTAGGCGTCGAGTGCCGCGCGCATGTTGGCGATCGCCTCGTTGCGGTCCTGGCCGCCGGTGATGAGCTTGGCAATCATCGGATCGTAGTAGATGGAGATCTCACCGCCTTCGTAGACGCCGCTGTCCACGCGCACGCGCTTGCCGTCCGCCGCGGGCGGGATGTAACGCACGAGCCGGCCGACCGACGGCAGGAACTTGCGGAACGGATCCTCGGCATAGATGCGCGCCTCGATCGCCCACCCGTTGAGCTTGATGTCCTGCTGGCGGAAGGCGAGCTTCTCGCCCGCGGCGACGCGGATCATCTGCTCCACGAGGTCGATGCCGGTCGTGAGCTCCGTCACCGGATGCTCGACCTGGAGCCGCGTGTTCATCTCGAGGAAATAGAAGTTCCGCTTGCGGTCGACGATGAACTCGACCGTGCCGGCCGAGCGATAGCCCACCGCCCGGCCGATGGCGACGGCCTGCTCGCCCATGGCGCGGCGGGTCTTGGCGTCGAGAAACGGGCTCGGCGCCTCCTCGATCACCTTCTGGTGCCGGCGCTGGATCGAGCACTCGCGCTCGCCGAGATGGACGAGGTTGCCGTGGGCGTCGCCCAGGATCTGGATCTCGATGTGGCGCGGCTCCTCGATGTATTTCTCGAGGAAGACCCGGTCGTCCGCGAAGGCCGAGCGCGCCTCGTTGCGC
This sequence comes from Alphaproteobacteria bacterium, assembly GCA_035272805.1. Lineage (GTDB taxonomy): Bacteria > Pseudomonadota > Alphaproteobacteria > JACZXZ01 > JACZXZ01 > DASPPM01. The sequence continues at coordinate 2,327 of DATEQI010000185.1, forward strand.
GCCAGGCGAAGACCCTCGTGGACCTCGCCGTCGTTGCGCGCGATGCGCATGCCCTTGCCCCCGCCGCCCGCCGCCGCCTTGATCATCACGGGATATCCCACGCCGCGCGCGATCGTCACCGCCGCATCGGCATTGGGAATGACGTCGAGA
>DATEQI010000186.1:0-11591 GCA_035272805.1 Alphaproteobacteria bacterium
TCGTGCCGACCCTTCGCCTCGTTCCAGGCGACGACCCATTCGGCGTTCTTGATGAGCGTGGTGGCCATGGCGCGCAGCCTTCTCCAGATCGTCGTTAGATATTGGTGTCGCGATTCGGAAGCTCGTCTCGCCCGGAGATAACCGTCATTGCGAGCGCAGCGAACCCCGGCGTACGCCGGGGCTGGATTGCTTCGTTGCCCTTCGGGCGCCTCGCAATGACAAGTGTTTTCCTGATGTGGTGAATTTCAGAACCAGGATATTAGAAAGTTTCACCACGGAGGACACGGAGGAAGAGCTCTCGTCGTTGCGAGGAGGCGAAGCCGACGAAGCAACCCAGAATCGTGTGTCGCCATCTGGATTGCTTCGCCTTCGGCTCGCAATGACGAAAGGGGTGCCCTCCGTGCCTCCGTGGTGCAAACTTACGACAGCCGCTCGCCGGCACCCGAGCCCGAGGCGGGGGTCGGAATCCACCATTCCTCCCCGCGCACGGTCTCGATGTACTCGGGCCAGCGCAGGTCGACGGGCGGCTTGAAGTCCTTGGGGAGGAGCGGCGCCACCCACTTCGAGCCGCCGATACCCCCACCCGTGCGCTCCTTGAACTCGTCCTTGGCACCCTTGAGCGCGTCGGGCCGGGTATAAAGGTCGAGAAAGGTCGCGGCGATGGTCTTGGCGCCGAGCAGAATGCCCGGATCGATCGCGGGCGGAAAACCGCCGAGCGCGTTCGCGGCCCAGGCGGGATATTCGTAGCCCGCACTCGGCGGCCGCAGGCGCGGCCGCATGGTGAAGACGCGCACGGTCGGCGCGTGCCAGGTGTAATCGACGTAGTCATCCGAGGTGAAGCACTTCTGCCACTCCGGCAGCGCGCGACGCAGCCGCGCCTCGTACTCCTTGGGCGGCATGAGCCGCTCGGCATCCTCGAGGAAGGGGTTCTCCATCGCCTCAAGGCCGAGATTGACCTGGATCTCCCGCGCGAAGGCGCGTGCCTTGTCGTCGAACTTGGGGGCACCGACCAGCTCCATGTTCTGGAAGGTGAGGTCCGCCATCGCATGGTTGGCGAGCCCGACGCGCGTCTTGGTGACCCAGCGCACCGAGGCCTGGCAGCCGGTCGCCGCGGCGGCGTGGCGCGCGTTGTTTTCGAGCACCTGGTAGATCTGCTGCTGGATGCCGAGGTCGGGCGAGCGCCAGGCATATTGGATCTGGCTGAAGCGCGGCGGCAGGTTGTCCGATGTCGCATCGCCCGCCACCAAGACGAACTCGTTGAGCGTCCAGGTGCCCGTGTGCGGGAACATGGCCTCCTTGGTGTATTTCGTCATCGTGTACATGAGGCAGAGCGCGTCGATCGCACCCGGGCAGCGCGCCGCCGCGTGCGAGGTGTGACCCCACGGCACCAGGCTCTTGTCGATCCAGCTCTCGGGCTTGAGCGTCTCGAAGCTGATGACGACGCTCCAGTAGGAGCCGCAGTGGGTGTCCCAGATGGCGGTATTGCCGAAGTGCGGATGATAGGCGATGAAGGCGTCGCTGCCGTCGAAATAGCCCTTGGCCGCATGCACCGGCTTCGAGCCGCACACCTTCTCGGCCGGCTCGCCGAACAGCTTGAGCGTGCCCTTGATCTTGAACTTCTCCATCGCCGCCTTGGTCGCGAGCACGCCCGCGAGTGCCACGGTGCCGAGGGCGGAATGGGGGTCCGTATGGCCGGCCGCCCACGGGTGCAGTCCCGCGCGCGGCGCCTGATGCGGCACAACCTGCTGCGAATTGCCCGGCACCGCGTCGTATTCAGCGTAAGTGCCGAGCACGGGCCCGCCCTTGCCCCAGCTCGCCGCGAAGGCCGTCGGCATCTCGCCCGAGCCTTCCTCGACGGCAAAGCCCTCGGCGCGCAGGAGATCGCAATAGGCTTTGGCCGACTTGTACTCGCGCCAGGCCGGCTCGGCGTAGTTCCAGATCTTCACGTGCCAGTCGGAGAAGCGCTTGGCATTCTCCTGGAGCCAATCGATCGCGTACTGCTTCTCCTTATAAACATTGGTCATCTTCTATTCCTCCTTGGGGGCGAAAATGTCGCGCGGGCGCGCCGCGGTTCGAAGCGGGAGTCTACATGCACAGGTGGAATTCCGGCTCGAGCTTGCTGAGTACCTCCGCCCCGCGCTCGCTCACGGCGATCGTATGGCCGAGCGACATCGCGAGGTCGTGCGGTGCATCGACCAGGATGGCGTGCAGGAAGAGCACCATGCCCGGCCGCATCGGCGTCGGGTTGCCGGAGTAGATCATGGGCGGAACGTCCATCCAGGACGGCCTGAAGGTGGCGCCGAGCGAATAGCCGCAGGCCGCAAGCCTTGCCTCCCCGAAGCCGGCCTTGTCGAAGACGCGGCGGTGGGCATCGTCGATCTCGCCGAGCGGGCGGCCGGGGCGGGCGGCCTCGGTCATCGCAGCTAAGGCCTCGCGCGTCGCTTGGTACATTTCGCGCTGCCGCGGCTTGTCTTTGCCGATCGCGGCCGTGCGCATCAGGCAGGCGCAGTAATGGCGATAGCTGGCGGCGAACTCGAGGGTGAGCTGATCAACCGGGTCGAGCGTGCGGTAGCCGGTCGAGCTGCGCACGAGGAGCGCACGCTCGCCCGAGCCGAGCACGGGCCCGGAGGGTGGGGGGTCGCCCCCACCCGCGAGAATGGCGGCGGCCCCCGCGGCGGCGATGGCACCCTCGAAGGCGCCTGGTCCCGCGGCACCCAGCATGGCGACGAGCGCCTCATCTGCGAGGCTCGCCGCCTTGCGCACGTAGGCGAGCTCGGCCGCGGACTTCGTGAGTCTCAAGCCACGCACGAGGTTGGAGGCGTCGACCAGCTCGCACCAGCCCTCGAGCCTCAGGCGCACGCGCTCGTGATTGAAGCCGGTGAGCCCGAAGGTGTTGAGCTCGATGCCGGTGCGGCTTCCGCTCAACCCCTTCTCCGCGAGGATGTCCTTGAGCTCGCGCGTCGGGTCGGCACCCTCCTCGTCATACCAGATGCGCACGTCCTCGATGACGGAGGTGCGCCGCGCCTGCTCGAGATCGGGCCGGCGGGTGAGCAAGGTGATCGGCCGCTCGACCGCGGTCAGCACCGCGCATTGGAAGAAGACGAAGCCGCTCGAGTCGAAGCCGGTCAGGTAATAATGGCTCTCCTGCGCGAAGATCAGCAGCGCCTCGAGATCGGCCTCGCGCAACGCCGCGCGCGCGCGCGAGATGCGCGCCGCGAACTCGCTCCTCTCGAAGTGAAGTGCCATCCCCCACGCCTTGCCGCGGCCCCCCACGCTCCCGCGGCTTGCCGCCTTCTTAAGAGAGCAAGAAGCTCGCCCAGCGCGAGATCACCTTGTCGCGGTTGTCCGCCCACCATTGCGAATTGTAGATGTAGAGCTCTTTCTTGATCTCGGGCGAGGTGGGCAGGACCTTGAGCCGCTCCGCCGGCAGGTAATCGACGGCCTTGTTGTTGACGAAGCCGTAGGGGATCAGCATCGAGAGGCGCGCTTGCGAGAGAGGAAGCGTGATGAAGGCGGTGAACTTCATCGCGTTCTCCGTGTTGGGGGCGCCCTTGGGCACGCCCCACACGTCGGTGCGCAAGGCGCCCTGGCGCCAAGCGATGTCGACGGGGGCCCCCTTGGCCTGGATGGCGGCGATGCGGCCGTTCCAGGCGATCCCCATCGTCACTTCCTTGTCGTTCAGGAGCTGCGCCGGGATCGCGCCCGCCTCCCACCACTTGACCACCGCGGACTTGATCTTGCCGAGGCTGGCATAGGCTTTGTCGATGTCGATGGGGTAGACCTTGTCCATGGCAACGCCTGCCGCCATGGTCGCCGATTCGAGGTCGGGCGCGAGCCCGCCCGTGCCCGCCGGCATGGTGCGCCCGCCGGGGAATTTCTTGGTGTCCCAGAAATCCGCCCAACCGTCGGGCTTGGCGCCCTGGAAGGCATCCGTCCGATAGGCGCAAACCTGGGCATAGGGGAGCATGGCGAGCGAGTATTTGTAGCGGAACGGCGCATCGATGTTGGCGCTGTCGACGAGCGCATAGTCGATCGGCTCCCAATAATCGCCTTTGCGCTCGAGGTTGATGATGTCGGCGACGTCGAACTCGGCCACGTCCCATTCGACGTTCTTGGTGTCGACCATGGCCTTGACCTTCGCCACGTTGGGCCCTTCGGCCTCGATCACCTTGATGCCCGAGAGCCGCTCGAAGGGCTCGAAGTAGGCCTTGCGCTGGGCCTGCTGGAAGGCGCCGCCGTAGGAGCAGACGCGCACGCTGCCCGTGCCCTTGAGCTTCTCGGGGATCGTTTTGATCTCCGGCAGCATGACCGCCTCGTCGGCGGCGAGTGCGGGCGGCCCGGCGAAGACGCGGCCGAGCCCGGCAAGGGCACCGGCACCGAGCGCCACCTGCCCGGCCGAGCGCAGGAATTCGCGGCGGCCCCGCTCCATCGCCTGCGGAGACTTGAGCGCGAGCGACAGCAGATGATGCACGAAGTCCCGATCTTCACGCATGGTTCTTCTCCCTTATCTGACCTTCCGCGTCCCTGAATCTTGCGCTGCCTCGCGGGCAATCCTGCTGCTGCGCTCGGAGACGAGTCAATAGGATTCCCCTCCCTAGCTGCCCGCGGCGACGCCTCGAGAGGTGCGCAAGCGCTCGGAGCGGCGGCGCAAAAGCTCGGCGGTGAGGAAGAGGATGCCGGTGAAGAGAATGAGGAGCGTCGAGACCGCGGCGATGGTGGGATCGATCTCGAAACGGATGCTCTGCCACATCTTGCGCGGCAGCGTCACCGCCGTCGAGCCCGAGACGAAGAGGGCCACGATCAGCTCGTCGAAGGAGGAGATGAAGGCGAAGACCGCACCCGCGAGCACGCCGGGCCGGATGATCGGGAGCATGACCTGCCAGAAGGCGCGCCACGGCGTAGCCCCGAGGTTGAGCGCCGCCTGCTCGAGCCGCAGGTCGAAGCCGTAGAGCGTCGCGGAGACGTTGATGACGACGAAGGGGACCGCGAGGGCGGTGTGCGCGAGGATCAGGGCGAGCGGATTGCCCACGAGCCCGATGCGCGCATAGAAGAAATAGACTCCGATCGCCACGATGATGACCGGTGCGATCAGCGGCGAAAGAATGAAGGCGTTGATCGCCTTCCTGCCCGGAAAGCGCCCGCGCACCAGCCCGATCGCGGCCGGCGTGCCGAGGCAGGTCGCCAGCACCATGACGGTGGCGCCGATCCAGATGCTGAGCCAGGCGGCATCCAGCCAATCCGCGCGGCCGAAGAAGTTGCGGTACCACTGCAGGCTGAGGCCCGGCGGCGGGAAGCTCAGATAGAGTGCCGAGGAGAGCGAGAGCGGAATGATGACGAGGATCGGGAAGATCAGATAGAGGAGGACCATGGCGACGAAGGCGCCGAGCCAGGGGGGCACGCGGCGCCGCGCACCCATGGGCTTGAGCCCGCGCCTCATGTCCGCCCGCCTCCGAAAGCGCGCTCGACCGCGAGCGTGCGCACGAAGACCGCGAAGACGATGAGGGCCGCCGCGAGCAGCACCACCGCGAGGGCCGAGGCGAAGGGCCAATTCAAGAGATCGACCTGCTGCTGGATGAGCACGGCGATCATGAGGTCCCGGGGCCCGCCGACAAGTGCCGGCGTGATGAAGAAGCCGAGTGCGAGGATGAAGACGAGGAGGCAGCCCGCCGAGATGCCGGGGAGCGAGAGCGGCAGCACGACTTGGCGGAAGACGCCGAGCGGCCTGGCGCCGAGGCCCTCGGCCGCGCGCAGGAGGTTCTCGTCGAGCCCGCGCATCACGCCATAGAGCGGCAGGATCATGAACGGCAGCAGCACGTGCACCATGGCGACATAGACCGCGAAGGTCGTATTGAGGAGGCGCAGCGGCTCCTCGATCGCCCCGAGCCAAAGCAGGAGCTGATTGACGATCCCCTGGCGGCCGAGCAGCACCATCCAGGCGTAGGTGCGCACGAGAATGCTGCTCCAGAAGGGGACGAGCACGAGGATCATGATGAGGTTCGACCTCGAGCGCTCGATGCGCGCCAGAACGTAGGCGACGGGATAGCCCAGCACGAGGCAGGCGGCGGTCACGACGAGGCCGATGCGCAGCGTGAGCCAGAGCACCTGGAGGTAGACCGGCTGCGCGAAGATCTGCACGAAATTGTCGGCGGTCCAGTACGGCTCGTGCACGCTGCGGAACATCATCGCCGCGACCGGATAGGCGTAGAACACGCCGAGATAGAGGAGGAGCGGCAGCACGAGCGCGAAGGCACTGAGCTCGCTGCGGCTGCGATGGGCGGCAGCGCGCCGGGCGTTCTCGAGCGCGAAAGCCATTGCCCCCCTTTCCCCAACTCTGCCGGAGCGGCAGCGCCAGGCACCTCCCCCCACTCCCCGCCGCCCCGCCGCATCGAGGATAACGCCGCGGGCCTCGGCGTCAATCGCCGGTGGTGCGGCCGCCGCATTTACGGGTGACGCTGCCGCGGCACTTCGTCTATTGTTGCGGAAAACGGCGAAGCGGGACAGGCGGTACAGTGGAAACCTCGAAGCCCAATCCGATCGCGCGGGCCGTGTCGGGTGCCGCGGTCGTGCTCGACCGCCTCGACAAGCGCTACGGTGCCGTCGCGGCGGTCAGCGACTTGAGCCTCGCGATGGAGCCGGGCGAGTTCATCACGCTCTTGGGGCCGAGCGGCTCGGGCAAGACGACGACGCTCATGATGATCGCCGGCTTCGAGTTCCCCACGAGCGGCGAGATCTACATCGACGCGCAGCCGATCGTCCATACGCCACCCTATCGCCGCAACATCGGCATGGTCTTCCAGAACTATGCGCTCTTTCCGCACATGACGGTCAAGGAGAACGTCGGCTTCGCGCTCAGGCAGCGCGGGGTGGACAAGCAGGCGATCGCGGGCCGCGTGGCCGAGGTGCTCGAGACCGTGCAGCTCGCCGGGCTCGAGGCGCGCTATCCGCAGCAGCTCTCCGGCGGCCAGCAGCAGCGCGTGGCCCTTGCGCGCGCCATCATCTTCAATCCGCGCGTGCTCCTCATGGACGAGCCGTTGAGTGCGCTCGACAAGCAGCTGCGCGAGGATATGCAGCTCGAGATAAAGCGCCTTCACCAGCAGCTCGGCATCACCTTCATCTACGTCACGCACGACCAGCGCGAGGCGCTGGTGATGTCCGACCGCATCGCCGTGCTGAACCAGGGCCGCATCGAGCAGCTTGGCACTCCCGCCGAGCTCTACGACCGCCCGGCCAATCGCTTCGTCGCCGCCTTCGTGGGCGAATCGAACTTCTTCCAAGGTACGGTCGCCGGCAGCGAGGAGAAGGCGCTCGTCGTCAGGCTCGGGAATACGACCGTGCGCGCGGCCGCCGACAGCGCCTTGCCGTTGGGTGCCGCGGTGGTGCTCGCCGTGCGTCCGGAAAAGATGCTCTTCGCGCGGCAAGACGGCGGGCCGCGCGCGCCCAACCTCAACCGCGTCTCGGCGGTCGTCCGCGAGGTCACCTTCGTCGGCGAGATGCACCGCTACCTGCTCGAGACCGAGTTCGCCCCCGCCCTCACCCTCAAGCAGCAGCACCGCTCCGGCATCGACACGCCCGCCCTTTCGCAATCGGTCGTCATCGAGTGGTCGGTCGAGGACACACTCGTCGTGTGAGGGGCGGAGCGGCGCAAGCGTCCTGGTTCTGAAATACACGACATCAGGAAAACACTCGTCATTGCGAGGAGCCCGAAGGGCGCCGAAGCAATCCAGTAAGGGTTTCGCCCCATGCGCACTGGATTGCTTCGCTGCGCTCGCAATGACGATTATTTGCGGCTGAGACGAACGATTCCGCTCGGCCGGATCCCGTTTAATCCAGCACGCGGTCGAGGAGCCAGTTGGCGATGTCGTGCACCACCGGCTCGCGGAAGGAGAGCCGGCCGGGCCGGCTCAAGGAGGAGCCGAGGCCGATCTGCTGCAGCTCGGAGATGGCGTTGTCCTCCGGCAGCGACTTGTCCCAGCGGCGGTAGTATTTCTCGACCTTCTCCGCGAAATCGCCGCGCGCGACCGCAGGCCTGGGGAAGCAGGAGCCGATGACCACCTTGGTCCGCTTCGGCCCCAGCGGGAATTCCTGCAGCCACCACATGCAGTCATGGGCGGTCGCGAAAAAGGTGGAGGGGAAGAGTGCCAGGAAGTAGGTGCCCTGCGCCGCCAAGCCTTCGAGCGTCGGAATCTGCGGCAAGGCGCTCGCGCTGTCTTCCGGCAGGAGGGCGATCGTCTCGGCCCCCGGCAGGTGCGTGCCGCGCCACTCGCCCTTGCTCTCCAGCCTCTCCGTCAGCTGCTTGCCGATCGAGAGCTTGTGCACCATGGGCGTGTGGTAGTCCTCCATCGCGTTCTCGAGATAGATCTTCCAGTTGCAGGCGAGCTCGTATTCGCGGCGGCGCACGCACACCATCTCCCCCATGTCGTAGGAGGCGAGCCGCGCGGGCAGATCGCCGAGCTGCGCGGCGAGGCTTCCCGCACCGGCGTCGAAGTTCACGAAGATGAAGCCCTCCCAGGTCTCGAGGCGGATGGGGACGAGGCCGTAGTCCTCGCGCTCGAAGTTGACGGTCTCCTCCATGCCCGGCGTGGCGATCAGCTTGCCGTCGAGCCCGTAGGCCCAGCCGTGGTAGGGACAGCTGATCACGGGGCGATTGCCGCTGCCCTCGAGCAGGCGCGTGCCGCGGTGCCGGCAGGTATTGGCGAAGGAGCGCACGCGGCCCGCCTTGTCGCGCACGATGACGAGGGGCTCGCCGAAGAGCACGAAGCTCATGTAATCGCCCGGCTGCGCCACCTCGTCGACGCGGCCGATGAAGTTCCAGCTCTTCTTGAACACGCGCTCGACCTCGCGCGCGTAGAAGGCTTCCGAGGTGTAGCACCAGGGCGGCAGCGTCTCCGCCTCCAGCTGCGGCAGGCGGACGTTCCTGTAATGCGCCGGATCGAACAGGTTCTCGACCATCCTCGCCTCAGAACTTCGAGAGATAGGCGTCGATCTCCCACTTCGAGACCGTGTTGTGGTAGCTCCACCACTCGCGCTCCTTGAGCTCGACGTAGGCGCGCCGGAGATCGTCGCCGAAGACTTGCCTGGCAAGCGGGTCCGCGGCGAACGCGTCGACCGCCTCGAGGAGCGTGCGCGGCAGGCTCCTGACGCCGAGGGCTGCGAGCTCGGCCTCGCTCAGCTCGTACATGTTGACGTCGTTCGGCTCGCCGGGATCGAGCTTCTGCTCGATGCCGTCCAATCCCGCGCCCAGCATCATGGCCGCGGCGAGATAGGGGTTCATCGTGGGATCGACCGCGCGGCACTCGACGCGCGCGCCCGAGAGATAGACGCCCTTGCGGCTTTTGCCTTGGCCCTCCACGTGCGGGCGCAGCAGCGGCACGCGCATCATGTGGGTGCGGTTGTTGCCGCCGTAGGAGATGTAGATGGGCGCCCAGGTGTAGCCCGTCATCGAGCCGGTCTTGATCAGGCGCTTGTAGGAATTGACCGTCGGGCAGCTGACCGCGACGATGGCGGGCGCGTGACGGAGCACGCCGGCGAGGAACCGGTAGGCCGTGCGCGACAGCCCGCAGCCGCGCCGGTCGGAGGCGTCGCCGAACACGTTCCTGCCGGTCAGCGCGTCGCTCATCGACATGTTGAAGTGGGCGCCGCTCCCCGTCCGGTCGGCGTAGGGCTTGGCCATGAAGGTCGCCTCCCAGCCGCGGCGCCGTGCCGTCTCCTTCATCATCAGGCGCCAGAGGGTGAAGCGGTCGGCCATGGTGAGCGCGTCCGCATAGGCGAAGTCGAACTCGAACTGGCTGTTGGCGTCCTCGTGGTCGAAGGAATGCACCTCCCAGCCGAGGCCGTTCATGTAGCCGATCACCTCGTCGAGCCAGGGCATGTTCTCGAGCAGGCCGGTCACGTCATAGGCGGCTTTCGCCAGCACGTCGAGCGGATTGGCCGGGCGCACCGCCTCGCCCTCGCGCCGCACCAGGAAGATCTCGCATTCGACGCCGAGGTTGAAGACGAGCCCGTGCCGCGCCAGGCGGTCGATCTGGCGCTTGAGCACGTTGCGCGAGCACATCGGCCACGGCTCCTCGTGATAGCGGAGATTGCCGGGCGCCCAGGCGACCTCCGGCCGCCACGGCAGGATGGTCACGGCACTTGCATCCGGATGGATGGCGAGCTCGTCGTCGTTGGGCGCCTGGCCGAGGCCGTCGAGGGCGGCACCGGTGAAGAGCTCGGAGCCGCGCATCATGCGCTCGAAGTGATTGATGGGGACGCTCTTCGCCTTGGGAATGCCGTGCACGTCGACGTAAGCGGCGAGACAGTATCGCACCCCGCTCTCCTCGAGCCGGCGCTTCTGTGCCGCGAGCGCGCGCTCCCTTGGCGCCTTCCGTCCCGATCCGTCCTTCGCTCGCGGCATTCTGTCCCCCTCCCTGCCTCGGCGTTTGGTTATCGCATTTCAAGGCAGGTCGCAATCGGCACTCAATATTGCAGCACCGCATCGACCCGGTTGCGTAGCCGCTTGCCGCGGATGAAGCGCTCCATGTTCTCGAGCACGAGATCGAGCGTGCGGGGCGTGTAAAGCTCGCGATCGTCCGAGGAGGAGTGCGGGGTGATGATCAGGTTGGGCGTGCGCCACAAGGGCGAGCTCGGCGGCAGCGGCTCGGGGTCGAAGACGTCGAGCACGGCCGCGAGCCGGCCCCTCTCGAGATGGCGCCGCAGGGCGGCGTAGTCGACGAGCTGCGCCCGGCTGTAGTTGACGAGCCCGGCCCCCGGCTTCATCAGCGCGAGCTCGCGCCGGCCCAGCAGGTGATGGCTCGCCGCGGTATGGGGTGCGCTGACCAGGACGAAGTCCGCGCGCGGCAGCAGCCTGCGTAGTGCGCTCGGCCGATGCATCTCGTCGACTTGACGGTGCGGCCGGCCGGAGCGCCTGATGCCGATGACATGGAGTCCGAAGCGCTTCGCCCAGCGCGCGGCCCCGCCGCCGACATGGCCGACGCCGAGGATCAAGAGGCACTTTCCCGCGATCCCGCTGTTGAAGGCCGGCTCCCAGCGCGCGCGGCGCTGGTTGGTGACGATGCGCGGCAGCTGGTTGTTGAGCATGAGGAGCGCCATGACGGTGTATTCGTCGGCCTTGGGCCCGTGCACGCCTCGGCTGTTGGTGAGGACAACACCCCGCGGCAGCCAGTCGAGCGGCATCAAATGATTGACGCCGGCACCATGGGCGTGCACCCAGCGCAAGCGGGGCGCGCGCGCGGCAAGATCGTCGTGCGCGAAGCGCCAGCCGAAGAGCACCTCCGCCGTGCGCATCGCGTTCGCGTAGATGTCGCCGTCGTAGCCGATGGTGATCCTGAGGCGGCCCTTGAGCGAGGGATGGCGCGCCAAGGCCTCCCTCACGCGCTTCCGCGAGGCCTCGAACACTGGCCCGAGCTCGCGGTTGTTCTCGATATGGAGATGGATTTTTCGCGCAACTTTCATCGAGCGATTTCCCTTTGACGTGATGACCCGCGCCGCAGCGAGCGCACGGCTGACACCATGAAAGTGGCTTGGCTACAGACTCAAGAGGGGCGCCAGCCGGGCGTCGATTTCGTCGAGCACCTCGGACGGCGCCATGCCGA
>DATEQI010000187.1:0-2706 GCA_035272805.1 Alphaproteobacteria bacterium
CGGGAACCAGATCAAGGCGGCACGCCTCTTGGGGCTTAACCGCAACACGCTGCGCAAGAAAATCCGCGAATTGGACATCCAGGTTTTACGCGGCGTAAAGTGAAGGTAGGCGTGACCGATATCCATTCGCGCTCCGCCTACACCACCTTCCGCACGATGTGCTGCCGGTTGCTCGTGTAGGGCCGCACCTCGGTGGGCCAGCGGCCCACTTCCGACGCCTCGGCCCAGGCGGCACTGGTGAGGACGCCCGGACTGTCGATCTCGTAGATCGCCATGTATGTGGGGGCGCCCGCGCCCGTGAGCGGCTTCGTCTCCCCGCCGATGTTGAAGCTGGCGGGCTCGGTACGCAGCCGTGTGACCGAGCGCACGCCCGGCACCTTCAGCAGGTTTGGCACGTGCTCGCGGTCGTAGATCTCGTTGAAGAGCGCCTCTTTCTCGGGCGCTACGTCCATGCTCGCGATAAAGATGTATTTCGATGTAATCGGCATCTCGCTCTCCCTTGCGCGTGTCGTCCGTGCGGCGCCTCGTCGGTCGGCGACCTTCCGCCTCCTATCACTCTCAATTATTATCGGTCCCTCCATTTGCTGGCGATAGCGTTGGCGAATGGTCGAACGCAACGAGGACCGAGCGCCTCCCGGCTCCTCTTGGCATATGAGCATTTGGTGCCAGCCAGGCGGCAAAGCCTTGGTATTTTTGGGCCTTTCGGGGCTTACGGGCATGGTTTGGGGTTTACTTGCATGACATCGACCATCTCGCGGCGTAAAATAGCGTTACCCCGACCGAAGAGGGGGAGGCCCCGCGGAGCGCGGGACCGTCCCCTTGCTTAGCGCAATGGAAGTGCCCCCAGAGCGTCGGGCTGCGGATCAGGGCGCCGGGGTACGAGGTGACGCGCGGCATGACGGCCAACGAGATCGATCATGGCCCCTCCACGCTGAGGGGGAGATGGACCGGCTGGTTCGCGCGAAGCGGGCTCGGGCGCCTGCTTGCGATAGCACTTGCGGTGTGTGCCGCCATCTCGGGGCTCGCCACCTACGCAGCACTCACCAAGGCGCTGCCCGTCGAAATCTCGCCCAATCTCATCCTTGGCTTCCTCTACAGCGACCTGATCCTGCTCTTGCTCCTCGTCGTCGTGGTGGCGCACCGCATCACCATGGTGTGGATGGAGCGCCGCCGCGGCTCCGCGGGCTCGCGCCTCCATGTCCGGCTCGTGGTCCTCTTCAGCCTGGTCACGGTGACCCCGACCATCGTCGTCGCCGTGTTCTCGAGCCTGTTCTTCAATTTCGGCCTGCAAAGCTGGTTCAGCGACAAGGTGCGCACCGCGATTCAGGAATCGGTCGCGGTCGCGAACGCGTATCTCGACGAGAACGTGCGCAACATCAAGGCCGATGCGGTGGCGCTCAGCCAGCATTTGCAGTCCGAGGTGCCGCTGCTCGCGAGCGGAGATCCGGGCAAGGTCGCGGAGTTCCAGCAAATTCTCGATAGTGCCGTCGACCAGCTCTCGCTCACCGAGGCGGTTGTCTTCGACGACGGCTTCCGGGTGCTCGCGCGGGCCAGGCTCAGCTTCACGATGGAGCGCGAGGGCATTCCCAACCAAGCGATCGAGAAAGCGCAACGCGGCGACGTGGCGCTGCTGCGCAGCGAGGCCGATGACCGGGTCCGGGCGCTCTTGCGCATGGAGCCGCCGTCGGGCGAGATCATGCCGCGCCTTTATCTCTTCGTCGGCCGCTTCGTCGAGCCGGAAGTGCTGCAGCACGTGGAGCGCGCGCAGGCGGCCTTGACCGACTACCGTCAGCTCGAGCTGGCGCGCTCCGACATCGAGATCACCTTCGCGCTCATCTTCGGCGTCGTGGCGCTCCTGCTGCTGCTCGCCGCGGTTTGGCTCGGTCTCTACTTCGCGACGCAGCTCGTGCGGCCGATCTCGGCGCTCATCGCCGCGGCGGAACGCGTGCGCGCGGGCGATCTCACGGCGCGCGTGCCGGAGGCGGGTGCGAAGGGGGACGAGATCGGCTCGTTGAGCCGCGCCTTCAACCGCATGACCGGACAGCTCGAGGAGCAGCGCAGCGAGCTCATCGAGGCGAACCGTCAACTCGACGCACGGCGCCGTTTCACCGAGGCGGTGCTCTCCGGAGTCTCGGCAGGCGTCATCGGTCTCGATCAGCGCGGCAGGGTCAATCTTCCGAACCGATCGGCCTGCGAGCTGCTCTCGACGAGCCCCGAGCAGCTCATCGGCCGCTTGCTCGACGAGGCGGTACCCGAGGTGCAGCCGCTCTTGCGCGAGGCGCGCCGGCGCCCGCGGCATCTTGTCGAGGCCGAACTCAAGATCGCCCGCGGCGGCCGCACCCGCACGCTGCTCGTGCGGATCGCGGCCGAGCGCGTCAACCGCGAGACCAAAGGCTTCGTCGTCACCTTCGACGACATCTCCGAGTTGCTTGCCGCGCAACGCACGGCCGCCTGGGGCGACGTGGCCCGGCGCATCGCGCACGAGATCAAGAACCCGCTGACCCCGATCCAGCTGTCGGCCGAGCGGCTCAAACGCAAGTATCTCAAGGAGATCAGGAGCGATCCGGAGACTTTTCTCGCCTGTACCGAGACGATCGTGCGCCAGGTAGGCGATATCGGACGCATGGTCGACGAATTCTCGGCGTTCGCGCGAATGCCCGCACCGATCATGAAGGAGGAGAACCTCGTCGAGCTGTGTCGGCAGGC
>DATEQI010000188.1:0-5338 GCA_035272805.1 Alphaproteobacteria bacterium
GCTCGACGTAGACGTCGCTCCCCCACACCGCATCCAGGAGCTGCTCGCGCGAGAAGACGCGGCCGGGATGCTCGAGGAGATAGCGCAGGAGCCGGAACTCGGTCGGGCCGAGATGGACGCGCCGGCTTCCGCGCATGACGCGATGGGCGGCGAGATCCATCACGATGTCGCTGAAGCTGAGCCGCTCCTCCGCGAGTGCCGGGCGCGAGCGGCGCAGCACCGCGCGGATGCGGGCGACGAGCTCGCGCGGGGAGAAGGGCTTGGTGATGTAGTCGTCCGCCCCGCTGTTGAGGCCGCGGATGCGGTCGCCCTCCTCGCCGCGGGCGGTCAGCATGATGATCGGGATGTTGCGCGTCTCGGGCCGACGCCGGAGCTGGCGGCACACGTCGAGCCCGGACATGAGCGGCAGCATCCAGTCGAGGATGACGATGTCCGGCGCATCCTCGGAAACCATGACGAGGGCCTCTTCGCCGTCGGCGGCGGCGGAGACGCGGAAGCCCTCCTGCTCGAAATTGTAGCGCAAGAGCTCGACGAGCGCCGCCTCGTCCTCGATGATCAGGCAATGCAGCTTCATAGGCTCGTTAATTATGGCTCTCTCCCTCGCTCCGCGCCGGTTTGCGGTTCGGCGTCGGCGAGACGACCGCGAAGCTCGAGCTGTCCCCCTTCGGACGCGGGCCGCGGAACGGGCCGCCTTCGACGAGGAAATGCACCGTCTCGGCGATGTTGGTCGCGTGGTCGCCGATCCGCTCGATGTTCTTGGCGATGAAGAGAAGGTGCGTGGAGGGCGTGATGTTGCGCGGATCCTCCATCATGTAGGTGAGGAGCTCGCGGAAGAGGCTCGAGTACATCTCGTCGAGCTCCTCGTCGCTGCGCCACACCTGCAGCGCCTTCTCGGTATTGCGCTCGATGAAGGCGTCGAGCACGTTCTTGATGAGCGATTGCGCGAACGCTCCCATGCGCGGGATGGCGTAGGCGGGCTTGACCGCCTGGGTCTGGCTCAGCACGATCGAGCGCTTGGCGACGTTGGTCGCGTAATCGCCGATGCGCTCGAGATCGCTCGAGATCTTGAGCGCCGCCACGATGTTGCGCAGATCGCGCGCCATCGGCTGACGCAGCGCGAGCAGCCGCACGACCTGGTCCTGGACCTGATGCTCGAGCGCGTCGATCCGCGCATCCGCCTCCACGGTCGCGCTCGCGAGCTCGGTGTCGCGCTCGACCACGGCCTCGATCGCGTTGGCGAGCTGGATCTCGGCGAGCCCGCCCATCTGGGCGATCGTGTTGTTGAGCTGATCGAGCTCCTGGTCGTAGGCCTTGATGATATGCTCGGCGGCCATCTCCATCTCCTGCCTTCTTGCGGCCAAAGGCCCGGTCCAGCCTGCGCGCGGCGCTCTTGGACGGTCCCAGCCTACCCGCGGCCCGCGATAGATTTACTACGTTGATGTGACAGTTCCATGACCGGGGGGCGGGCCGCCGGCCTCCTCCTCCGCCCGCTGAGGCACCCCTGCCGCGTGCAGGAAGACCGTGAAGACGCTGCCTTTTCCGATCTCGCTCTCGATCTGCAACGCGCCCCGGTGGTGGCTTACGATATGTTTCACGATGGCGAGCCCGAGCCCGGTGCCGCCGAGCTCGCGCGAGCGCGCGGCGTCGACCCGGTAGAAGCGCTCGGTCAGGCGCGGAATCTGCTCTTTCGCGATGCCTTCGCCCTCGTCCTCCACGGCGACCGCGACGAGACCCGCGGCGGAGATGCGGGCGAGCGTGACCGGCGCGCGCTCGACGTGGCGGACGCGCACGCGGACCGTCGTCCCGCGGCGGCCGTATTTGAGCGCGTTGTCGATCAGGTTCTGGAACACCTGGGCGAGCTCGTCTGCGTCGCCGAGTGCCTTCGGCGGCTCCTCCGCGCCGAACTCGAGCGCCAGCGAGGTCTCGCGCGCCTTGGCCAGCGGCTGGAGCGCGTCGATCACGCCGCGCAGAAGCTTGACGACGTCGACCTGCTCCGTCGGCGGGGTGTGCTCGCGCAGCTCGATGTGCGAGAGGGAGAGCAGGTCGTCGACGAGGCGCGACATGCGGCTTGCCTGCTGCTGCATGATGGCGAGGAAGCGCGCGCGGGCGGGGGCGTCCTGGCTGGCCGCACCCTGGAGCGTCTCGATGAAGCCGAGGAGGGTTGCGAGCGGCGTCCTCAGCTCGTGGCTCGCATTGGCGACGAAGTCCGCACGCATCTGCTCGGCGCGCTTCTCGAGCGTCAAATCGTGGAGTGCCACGATGAGGGAGACCTCGTCGCTGGCGAGACCGGCAAGCCGCTCGACGCGTCCGACGAAGGAGCGCCGCACCGGTGTGGAGAGCTCGAAGGTGGCGCGCGCGCCGGCCCCGCGCCGGAGTGCCGACTGCGCGGCATCGAGAAGGGCCGGGACGCGGAGCGCGGCGGAAAGCTCGCGCCCTTGGGGATCTCCCTCGAGAAGCTCCTTGGCCGCCGCATTGGAGCGCACGATGCGCAGACGCCCGTCGAGCATGAGGAGCGGGTCGGGCAGGCTGTCGATCACGGCCTCGAGGGCCGCGAGCCGGGCCGCCGTCTCCTCGCGCCGCGCCTGCATGTGCCGCTGCATCCGCGCGATCGCAGAGGCCAGCGCCACCACGAGCGGCGGCCAGGGCGGGCTCGGCGTCGGCGGCTCCTCGCCCTCGGCAAGCGCGTCGAGATGCTTGGTGAGCCGCACCACGCCGCTGAGGTGAGGCCGGATGATGGCGCCGATCGCCAGGCCGATCGCGAGGAAGGCGAGGAAGGCCCAACGCCCGTCGAGGCGGCCAAGTGCCACGAGCGTTGCGAGCACCGCGGCCGCGGGCAGCGCCAGCAAGGCGGTCATCGCGAGGATCGGCTTGAGCGGTGTGGCTCCTTGGGCCATGGCAGCAGCAATTTCGGCCAAAGCGGTGCCGCTGGCAAGGCGGGGCGGCCAAAAGCGGCCGAATAGAGCGGGCGCGCCGGCAGGAGAGCCGCCGGCACCCTCCCCTCCGAGCGGCTAAAGGGCTATGGCATTTCGCCGCCTCGCCCTTCGAGACGCGCGCTTCGCGCGCTCCTCAGGGTGAGGCGGCCTGAGAATGCAGCGGATTTCCTCGTCCTGAGGAGGGCCGCAGGCCCGTCTCGAAGGACGAGGAAATTCGCTCAAGGTCAAATGCGATTGCCCCTCCGGGCGCCCCCCGACCTCAGCCGGCGTTGATGGCGTCGTGCGCGGTCAAGGCCGCGAGGTTGACGAGCTCGGAAAGCGTGGTGCCGAAGGGGGCGATCTGGGCCGGCTTGCCGAGGCCGATCAAAAGCGGGCCGATCACCGTGCTGCGGCCGAGCTGCTGCAGGAGCTTGGCGCCGATGTTGGCGGCGTGCAGCCCGGGCATGATCAGCACGTTCGCCGGACCCGAGAGCCGGCAGAAGGGAAAGAGCTTCCTCACCTCGGGATCGAGCGCCACGTCGATCGCCATCTCGCCGTCATACTCGAAGTCGACGTTGCGCCGGTCGAGCTCGGCGACGGCGGCGCGCATCTCCGCGGCGCGCGCGAACCCGGTGTTGCCGAAGCTCGAGAAGGAGCAGAGCGCCACGCGCGGCTCGTGGCCGAGCTGGCGCGCCTTGGCCGCCGCCTGGACCGCGATGTCGGCGAGCTGGTGCGTGGTCGGCCGCTCGTGCACTTGGGTGTCGGCTATGAACACGGTGCTCCCGCGCGCGACCACGATCGAGAGCCCGAACACCTCGCGCTCCGCTGCCGGATCGATCGCCTGCCCGATGTCGTCGAAGGCGACGGTGAAGCTCCGGGTCAAGCCGGTCACCATGCCGTCCGCATCGCCCATGGCCACCATGCAAGCCGCGAAAACGTTGCGGTTCTGATTCACCATGCGTTGGCAGTCCCGGTAGATGAAGCCGCGGCGCTGGAGCCGCGCGTAGAGGTAGTCCGTATAGCGCTTGTTGTTGGTGGAAAGGCGCGCGTTGTGGACCTCGAGCTCCTCCGCCGCCTCGAGCCCGCTCTGTACGATCGTCTCGCGCACGCGTTCCTCGCGGCCGACGAGCACGGGCACGCCGAAGCCGGCGTTGCGGAAGGCAAGGGCGGCGCGGATGACGCGCTCCTCCTCCCCTTCCGCGAAGACGATGCGCCGTGGCCGCGCGCGCACCGCCTCGAAGATGAACTGCAGGCTCGAGGCGAGCGGGTCGAGGCGGCCGGCGAGCTCGCGCTTGTAGGCCTCGAGATCGATGATCGGCCGGCGCGCGACACCCGAATCCATCGCGGCATGCGCCACCGCCGTCGGCACCGCGACGATGAGGCGCGGGTCGAAGGGGGTGGGGATGATGTAGTGGGGCCCGAAGCGCAGGCGCTCGCCCGCATAGGCGGCCGCCACCTCGTCGGGGACGTCCTCGCGCGCGAGAGTGGCCAGCGCGTGGGCCGCCGCGATCTTCATCTCGTCGTTGATGGTGGAGGCGCGCACGTCCAGCGCCCCGCGGAAGATGTAGGGGAAGCCGAGGATATTGTTGATCTGATTGGGATAGTCCGAGCGGCCGGTGGCCACGACCGCGTCCTTGCGCACGGCGTAAACGGCCTCGGGCGTGATCTCCGGGTCCGGGTTCGCCATGGCGAAGATGATCGGCCGCTTCGCCATGGTTTCGACCATCGCCTGGTTGACGGCGTCCTTGACCGAGAGGCCGAAGAGCGCGTCGGCGCCGGCGAGCGCTTGGGCGAGCGTGCGCAGCTTGGTCTCGGCCGCATAGGCCGATTTCCACTGGTTCATGCCCTCGCGGCGTCCGCGATAGATGACGCCCTTGCTGTCGCAAAGGATGATGTGCTCCCTGGGCATGCCCATGCGGACGAGGAGGTCGGCGCACGCGATCGCCGCCGCACCGGCGCCGTTCACCACCAGGCGCGCGTTCTTGAGCTTGCGCCCCGTGAGCTCGAGGGCGTTGATGAAGCCCGCCGCCACGATGATCGAGGTGCCGTGCTGGTCGTCGTGGAAGACCGGGATGTCGAGAAGGGCGCGCAGGCGCTCCTCGATCATGAAGCATTCGGGCGCCTTGATGTCCTCGAGGTTGATGCCGCCGAAGCTGGCGCCGAGGAAGCGCACGCAATTGACGAACTCGTCGACGTCGCGGGTCGAGATCTCGAGGTCGATGCCGTCCACGTCGGCGAAGCGCTTGAAGAGGACGGCCTTGCCCTCCATCACCGGCTTGGCGGTGACCGCGCCCAGATCGCCCAGGCCCAGGACCGCGGTGCCGTTGGTGATGACAGCTACGATGTTGCCCTTGGCCGTGTAATCGTAGGCGAGCGCCGGATCGCGCGCGATCGCCAGGCACGGCACCGCCACCCCCGGCGAGTAG
>DATEQI010000189.1:0-2642 GCA_035272805.1 Alphaproteobacteria bacterium
CCTCGACGGTGACGAGGGTTTCCTTCGCGGCATGGGCCATGACGACGAGCTCGCGGCGCCGGCCGACCCAGACGTTGCCCTCGCGGTCGGCGAGCGGGGCGTGGAAAAGGGCCACGTCGGGTGCGAGCGCCGGGATCGCCACCAGGTGCTCGTGCGCATCGAATGGGTTCTCGATGATCTTCCAGTCGGCGCGAAATTTAAGGAGATCGCTGCCGATGAGGCCGCGCAGCGGCATGAAGGGAAGGCCCTTCTCGGCCGCCTGGAGGGCCGCGTGGATGGCCGGGCAGGTGGCGTCGAGAAGGCGGATGCTGCCGCGCTTGACCGCGTCCACGAAGCGGGGTGCCGGCCCGAGCTCGCCGAGGGTCACCGCGGAAGTCTCGAGCGTCGCAACGGCACCGGCACCGATCAGGAGCTCGGCCTGTATGCCGCTCGCCGGCACGCAGACGAGATGAAGCCCCTTGATGCCGCGGCGGAGGAGGGCAAAGGTCGCCGCCATGGCGACGCCGGAATAGTCCGTCGGCACGGCGAGCTTGGCGCCGTCCGGCACGCGCGCGGCCAGTGCCGCGAGGCTTGGCAGGATCGGGCTCTCCATGGCGTCCCCCGCTTTGCGATCTGTTGCAAAAGTGGGGCAGTTCGCCGCGGAAGGCAATATGTGTCGGGCCGAGGGAGGGAGCGGCCGAGCGGCCGGCGGCCGGCGCCCGGCTCCGACTCGCCGGGGCCGCCAAGGCCCTTTACGCCCGCCGCCGGCGCGGCAATGATGGCGCCCGCATATGTCTCGGGGGATCCGGATGTCTACTGCTAAGGCCGCGGCGCGCAAGTGGGCGCGCGATGTCCATCAAGTGCTGAGAGAGCACGAGGTGCGCCAAGTGGCGACCGTGCCCGACGCCGGGCTCATCCGCCTTCTCGAGATCGTCGCCGGCGATACCGGCATGCGCCTGGTGACGCTCACGAGCGAGGAGGAGGGCATCGCGCTCGCGGCCGGCGCCTGGCTCGGCGGCCAGCGCTCGGCCCTTCTCATGCAGAGCAGCGGCGTCGGCAACTGCATCAACATGCTCTCCCTGCCGGCACTTTGCGGCATACCTCTCCTCATGATCGTGACGATGCGCGGCGAATGGGGCGAGTTCAATCCCTGGCAGGTGCCGATGGGGCAGGCCGTGCGGCCGGTCCTCGCCGCGATGGGCGTCAAGCTCTTCCCAGTCGAGCACGAGGACGAGGTAGGGGCCGCAGTCGCGGCGGCGGCCGGCATCGCGTTCAACGGCGGGCTGCAGGCGGCGGTGCTCTTGACCCAGCGCATGCTCGGCGCCAAGCGCTTCGCCGACCCGGATTGAGGGAAGGAACGCCATGCTCAACCGGCGCCGACTGGTGGCCGATATTCTCGCCGAGCGCGGCGAGACGCTTCTCGTCAGCGGCCTCGGCGCGCCGAGCTATGATGCCGCCGCGGCCGGCGACCATCCCCTCAATTTCTATCTCTGGGGTGCGATGGGAAGTGCGGCCATGATCGGCCTCGGCCTGGCGCTTGCCCGGCCGGAGCGGCGCGTCCTCGTGATCACGGGGGACGGCGAGCTCCTCATGGGTCTCGGCGCGCTCGCGACCATCGCGGCCGAGCGCCCCCGCAATCTCGCGATCCTCGTGCTCGACAACGAGGCCTTCGGCGAGACCGGCCGGCAAGCCGGCTTGACCGGAAGAGGGGTCGGTCTCTCCGGCATCGCCGCGGCGGCCGGCTTCGCGGCCACGCTCGAGATCGCCGGCGCCAACGACACGAGCGCGCTCTTTGAGCTCCTCTACCGCACGCCGGGACCCGTGCTCGCCGTCGCCAAGATCTCGCTCGAGCCCGAGCCGCAGGTGCTTCCCGAGCGCGACGGCCGCTACCCCACCCAGCGCTTCCGCGCCGCCCTCCTGGGCCCCGAGCGCGCGACTCGATGAGGATGAGGAATCCTTGGCGCCCTCTCCACCAACCTTCTTGACGCGTGCCCAAGCGTCCGGCCACTATGCTTTCCGCGATGGTCCCCGTTCGTCGGGGATAAGAGGGAACGCGGTGCGGCCGAGGGATCGTCTCCCTAAGCCAACGCCGCGGCTGCCCCCGCAACTGTAGGCGGCGAGCCGGCACCACGAGCGCCACTGGGAAACCGGGAAGGCGGGTGCGTTACGGCGCTAAGCCGCGAGCCAGGAGACCTGCCATCGCGTGGCTGTGCGAGCGATCCGGACGGGGTGCGCCGGTGAGCGGGAGCATCTGCCTCCTCGGTCTCACCCCTCGAACACCGGCTCGGCGCGGGCCCGTGAAGCGCCGGCTCGGCGCAGGTATGTGACAAACTCCGGCGGCCCGGGGAGGGCAAGCATGCGTTGCGGCGTTCCGTCGATCGATCGCGAGCGATGAGCAAGGTGCAGGCGCTCCCGCCCGTGACCCTGGTGCTCGGCGGGGCTGCCTCCGGCAAGAGCCGCTATGCCGAATCTCTCGTCGAGCAGGCCGCCTCGGCGCGCGTCTATCTGGCGACCGCGGAAGCGCGTGACGCCGAAATGGTCGAGCGCATCCGCCGTCACCGCGCACGCCGCGGTGCGGCCTGGCGCACCGTCGAGGCGCCGCTCGAGCTCGTGCCCGCACTCCGCGGCCATGCCGAGCCAGGTGCGGCCGTGCTGGTCGATTG
>DATEQI010000190.1:0-2985 GCA_035272805.1 Alphaproteobacteria bacterium
CTCGCGAAGCGCAGGCCGCACCTCACGAGCTTGCGCGCGTCGATACAGGGCGTTGGTGGCCGATCTTACACCAAATCGCCCCCTACTCAATTGCCTGCAATCGCCGTGCCGCGGGGGTGCTGGCTGCCTTCCAAGGGGCGCTTACCCAAGGGCGTGCGGATGTCGGCGCCAAGAATCATCGAGCTTCATGTCCCGATCGGATATCATGCCGCCGCTCCCGCCGCGCCGGGCGAAGGCCGGCCGACTCCGGGCCGGCGACGATCATCCTTTAGCGCCATTCCTCTGTCGAGGGCTATGACCACCGTCACTCCGGATCTAGAGGCTACCGTCAAGGTCGATCGGCTCTCCAAGACCTTCGCGACCGGTGCCGCGGTCGAGGACCTCTCGTTCGAAGTCGGCGACAAGGAGTTCGTCTCCCTCGTCGGCCCAAGCGGCTGCGGCAAGTCGACCTTGCTCCGCATGGTTTCGGGCCTGATCGCACCCACGAAGGGAAGAGTAGAGGTGCGCGGCCAGGAGGTGCGGGGGCCGCTTCAGGGCGTCGGCATGGTCTTCCAGGCCCCGGTGCTCCTGCCGTGGCGCACCGCACTCGCGAACGTGCTCTTCACCGCGGAGATGCGCGGCGAGCCGGCCGATCGTCATCGCGCGCACGCGCGCGAGCTCATCAGGCTCGCCGGCCTCGAGGGCTTCGAGAAGCGCTATCCCCACGAGCTCTCGGGCGGCATGCAGCAGCGGGTGGCGATCTGCCGGGCGCTTCTCCTCGACCCCTCCCTCCTCCTGATGGACGAGCCCTTCGGTGCGCTCGACATCATCACGCGCGAGCGCATGGGCTTCGAGCTGCAGAAGATCTGGAGTGCCGCGCGCAATACCGTGCTGTTCGTGACCCACAGCATCACCGAGGCCGTCCTTCTCTCCGACACCGTCGTGGTGATGAGCGCGCGGCCGGGGCGGCTCAAGGCCGTGATCGCGGTCGACCTGCCGCGCCCGCGCGACGTGAAGACGCTGAGCCACCCGAGATTCGTCGAGCTCGCGGCACGGGTACGCGACAACATCGAAGCGCAGTCGGTCGATTAAGGGGGCCAGGATGGGCGCAACTTTGATGGCTCGCTCGACGCCCGCGCTACGGCCCTTGCTCGTCCTCATCGCCGTCGTGCTCGTCTGGCAATATGGCGCGGCAGCGGCCCATGTGCCGGGCTACATCCTGCCGCTTCCCTCGGAGATCGCCGCGCGCTTCTGGCAGACGCGCGCGGTGCAGCTCCACCATCTGAGCATCACCGCGCTCAGCACCGTGATCGGCCTCGCGGCGGCGCTCGCCACGGGCGTGCTGCTGGCGCTCGCCGTGATCTACGTGCCGGCGCTCAAGACGATCGTGATGCCCGCGCTGGCCGCCTTCAACAGCATCCCCAAGATCGCCATCGCCCCGCTTTTCATCATCTGGTTCGGGCTCGGGATCGAATCGAAGATCGTGCTGGCGTTCCTCTTGGGACTCTTCCCGATCTTCGTGAATTCCGTGACCGGTCTCGGCGAGATCGAGGCCGACGTGCTCGATCTCTCGCGGCTCGCCGGCGGGACGCAGCTCCGCATCTTCGCCAAGGTGCGCCTGATGAACGCGCTTCCCTACATCACCGATGCGCTGAAGGTGGCCTTCCCGCTCGCGCTCGTCGGCTCCATCGTGGGCGAGTTCATCGGCGGGAACAGCGGCGTCGGCTATCTCATCCTTTCGGCGCAGTTCAACCTCGACACGCCGCTCGTCTTCGCCACCCTCGTCTCGATCACGCTGTTCACCACGCTCGGCATCGGTGCCGTGGCGCTCGTCGAGGCGGCGTTCCTCAATTGGCGGCCGTCGCGCCGCAGGCGCTGAAGCCGCCCCCCTGCCTCACTTGGCGACCATGCCGGCCGCATAGACGTCCGCGGGTGCGAGCTTGACGTCGAGATTGAGCGCCTGCTTCACGAGATCGATGGTGCGCTGGAGGCGGTCGTCCGTCGCAATGCCATAGCCGTGCTGCTTCTCGTAGGCGGTCTCGATCGCCTTGACCGACTGCTTCCACTGCGCCGCGGTGGTGTCGTAATTCAGCGTCGGATTGCGCTTGACCATGATCTCGGCCGCCTCCTCCGGGTGGGCGATCGAGTATTGCACCGCCTTCGCCGTCGCCGCCGCGAAGGCCTTCACCTCGGCGGGACTCTCGGCGATCCGCTCGGCCTTCGCCACGAGGAAGTAGCCGAACACGTCGTAGCCCCAGTCGGCGAAGGAGCCGAAATAGACGGTCTTGCCCTGGGGCTGCGTCACTTTCATGAGGGCGGGGACGTCGCCGTCGATGGACGCGGTGAAGAGGTCGACCTTGCCGCTCATGAGGAGGGAGAAATAGACGCCGGGATCGGCCGCTTCCCAATGCACGGTGTCGGCCTCGATGCCCTTCTCCTTGAAGATGATCGGCACGATCACGCGCGCCGAATCGGTGAGGGACGCGGCGACGGTGGCACCCTTGAGCGACGCGGGCGTCGGGTAGGGCTTGAGCGAGGCGAGTCCGCTCGTCGTGATGTCCATGAAAACCATGAAGCCCTTGACCTTGGCGCCCTTCGCGATCGCCTGCACGACCGACGCCGACTCCGCCATGCCGTAATCGGCCTTGCCGCCGTCGACGGCGGTGACGACGAAGCCGCTGCCGGAGGCGGGCGAGATCTCGACATCGAAGCCGGCCTCCTTGTAGAAGCCCTTCTCGACCCCCACGAAGAACGGCGAATGACGCCCGTGGAAGACGTAGTTGGTGAGGAAGGTGACCTTCTTGAGCGGCTTCTCCGTTTGCGCCCAAGCCTGATGGCCGCCGGCCGCGAGCGCCAGCGCAAGCACCACGAGCCCCGCCGAAAGCAATTTCCTGTTCATGACAAATCCGACCCCCTCTTTGTGAGCGGGGCGCAGCCGTGCCGCTGGCGAAGCCTGCCGCGAGGCACCTTCGCGCTTTTCAGCCGCAAGCCCAGACGCGCCCCTTT
>DATEQI010000191.1:0-6548 GCA_035272805.1 Alphaproteobacteria bacterium
AGCGGCGGCACGGCGGAGACCGGGCGAAGCGAGAATACGGGTTCTAGCGGACTCTTGTCGAACCGCGCATAGGCGGCATCCGAAAGATAAGATGGCGCGGTGCCCGGCGGCCCCGTCAAGGCGAAGCCGACGGGGAGCAGCACATTTCCGGAAGTGCGAATGGCCGCCGCGAACTCCTCATCGGGATCATCCGCGGCCAGACGCTCCAAAGCCGCGCGGAGTGGCGCGCTTTCTGTCCCCGAAAGTGCGGCCGCAGCACTTCGTGCGGCGGCGCGCAATGGTGCTGGAACGGGCTCGTCGGGCTCGGGAAAAAGAAGATCGAAGACGACGAGCTTGGCGCCCTCGCCATCGAGCGCCTCGAGCGCCTTGGCGAAGAGGTGGCGGCTGAAGGGCCAGCGGCCGAGTGCTGCGAGGCTGCGGTCATCGACCAGGATCACCGCGATCTCCGGCTCCGGGGCGCGCATGCCGCGGATGCGGAAGCGGAGATCGAGGGACGCGGTCTCCAGGCCGCGCAAGACCGCGGTATCGCCGAAGACCGCGAACAGCAGCACGACGACGGCCGCGGCGATCAGCGCCAGCCCCGCCTCGCGCATGCCGCGTGGGACGCTCAAGTCTGTTCCCTAATTCAAACTGGTCCGCGCGATGACGTTGTCGAATTCCGCCTGCGTCCAGACCCTCGGCGGGACCGGAGCCCTGCCGGCCTCGAGCCTCGCACCCCAACGGGCGGGAATGTTCACCTCGCTCTTCGTGGCAATGCTCGTCAGGCTCACGCTCCCGCTCAGCACGCCCACCTGGGTCGATGTCGGCAGCGCCTCGATGAACCAATCGGTCGAGCGCACCGCCGCGACGCCCGTGGCGGTATCGACCTCGAAATGCGAGGCCTGACCAAGGGAGGACACCACGGCCCGCAGCAGCCCGCTCGCCAATGAGAGCTTGGCGTCGCGGCGCTCTGCGGCGCTATCCAGGTTGTAGGCGTTGATGGTCAGCTTGGTCCCCGAGGCCGCCGATATGATCGTGCCGTCATTCATGCGCAGCTTCAGCTTGGAGCCTGCCGGCACATCCACGGTGTCGCCCTCGTGGACGGGATCGCCGATCTTGAGCGCGCTGCGCTCTCCACCCGCCTCGAGGAAACATTGGGCACTCAAGGCCAGGACTTCGCCCGCCTGCGGCGCCGTCCAAGCGCTCCGGATCGGGAACAACGCAAGAAACGCAAGAGACGTGACCAGCGTAAGCATGACCGCTGTTCTGCCCGGCATGGTGCGCTCCTCCCCCCCGACGAGTTGCCGCTCGATGTTAGGCATCGCCCGCTTCTGCCGCAAGCCGGCGTTGCCTGCCCGACCTTGCCCGGCTTACGTCCTGTCGTACGGATTTTCGCCCCGCCGCAGGCTGAGGCGAATGGGCACGCCGGGAAGTGCGAAGGCCTTGCGCATGGCGTTCGCGAGATAACGCAGATAGCTCTCCGGCAGATCCTCGAGCTTGTTGCCGAAGAGCGCAAAGCTCGGCGGCCGCGTCTTCGCTTGCGTGATGTAGCGGATCTTGCTGCGCCGGCCGCGGGTCACGGGCGGGGGGTGTGCCGCCACCACCTCGGCGAGAAAGCGGTTGAGCTGGGCCGTCGGCACATGCCGGTTCCACAGCGCGTGAGCGCGGAATACCGCGTGCATCAGCCGATCGAGGCCGGCACCCGAGAGTGCGGAGACGGGGACGAGAGCGACGCCCTTCATCTGGTGCAGCGAGATTTCGATGCGCTCGCGCATCTCGCGCAACATCTTCGCCCGGTTCTCGACGAGGTCGCATTTGTTGACCGCGATGACGAGCGCCCTTCCCTCTTCGGCCACGAGGCTCGCCAAGCCGAGGTCCTGGTGGTTGAGGGGGTCGGTGGCCTCGACGACGAGGATCACCACCTCGGCGAAGCGCACCGCGTTGAGGGCGTCCGCGGCGGAGAGCCGCTCGAGGCGCCCGCTCATCTTGGCGCGGCGCCTCAATCCCGCCGTATCGACGAGGCGTATCGCGCGGCCCTCGTAGCTCCAGTCGAGTGCTATGGCATCGCGCGTGACCCCCGGCTCGGGCCCGGTCAGCATGCGCTCCTCGCCAAGCAGGCGATTGGCGAGCGTCGATTTCCCGACATTGGGCCGGCCGAGAATGGCGAGCTGGAGCGGCCGCGCTCTCTCCGGCGCCGGCGTCCCGCCTGCGGCTTCCTCGCCTTCCTCGGCCGCACCCGGGAGCGTCGGCGCATGGCGCCGCAGCGCCTCCACGAGCTCGGCGATCCCGAGACCGTGCTCGGCGGAGATGGCGATGGGCTCGCCCAATCCGAGGCTGTGGCATTCGGCAAGCGTGGCTTCCGCGACCTTGCCCTCGCACTTGTTGGCAACGAGGATCACCGCTTTAGCGTGCCGGCGCAGCCGCCGCGCGAACTCGGCATCGAGCGGCGTCAAGCCGGCTCTGGCGTCGATCAAGAGAAGCGCCACATCGGCGCCCGCGACCGCGCGCTCGGTCTGCGCAAGCATGCGCGCCGCGAGCGCCGCACCGCGGGCCTCATCAAGGCCGGCGGTGTCGATCACGGCGAAGTCGAGGCCGCCGATGCGGGCGCTGCCCTCCCGCCGGTCGCGCGTAACACCCGGCGTATCGTCCACGATGGCGAGGCGCCTGCCGACCAGGCGATTGAACAGCGTGGACTTCCCTACATTGGGCCGGCCGACGATGGCCACGGTGAAGCCCATGGCCCAGCCTAACGATACGCCTTGAGGTACCCGGCGTCGGTCAGGACATAGAGCGTGCCGTTCGCGATGATGGGCGACACCGAGACGGGATCGCCGGCATCGACGGCATTCATGATTTCTCCGTTCGTGGGCGAGACCGCGAGGACCCTGCCGTCGTCGCTCGCGATGATGAGCTTGCCGCCGCCAAGCACCGGTCCGACCCAGAGGATGGGATTCTTCCTCTTCTCCGCATCCAGCCAGCGGTCGAGCTGCGTCAGCCAACGCACGCGCCCGTCGTTGCGCGTCAGGCAGATGAGCTGGTTGTCGGTCGTGAGCACGAAAACGAAGTCGCCCGCCACCCACGGCATGGCGATGCCGCCGATGGGGTCATCCCAGACGCGGCCGCCCGAGCGCAGGTCGATCGATTCCATGCGTCCGCTGTGCCCGATGGCGATCAAGCGGTCGCGGTCGATCACGGGGTTCGCGCGGATGTCGGCGAGGCTCGAGACCGAGTCCGAGGGCCGGATGGCGGCCAGCGTATCCGACCACAGCACGCGGCCGTTATCGGGGCGCAAGCCGTAGATCTCGCCCGAGGTATAGGGCACCGCCACCATGCCCGTTTCAAAGGCCGGGCTCGCGGCGCCGAGAAGCCCGGTGACCTCGGCAAGGCCGGCATGGGTCCATTGCACCGAGCCGTCCTTGACGCTCAAGGCATGAAGCTGGTTGTCCGCGGTGACCACGTAGACGCGCCCGCCGGCAGCGGTGGGTGCTGCGCGCGTGGGGCCGGCGAGGGCGCGGCGCCACAGGATCTTCCCGCTCTTGGCATCGAGTGCCAAAACCTCGCCGTAATTGTTGGTGACATAGAGCTGGCCGTCCGCATAGGCGATGCCTCCGCCCACGTCGCCTGAGCCCACGTCATCGCTTTCCGCCGTGGCGTCTGCCCGCCAAATGCGCGCCCCGGTGTCGGCGTCGAACGCGGTCACGGTCGAGTCCGTGTCCATGGTGTAGACGCGGCCCTCCGCCATGACCGGTGCCGCAAGATGCTTCCATTCCGAGCTCTTGCCCGAGCCGATGCTGGCGCTCCAGGCCTCTTTGAGCGCGTCGCCCAAGGCGAGATTCTGCATGTCATGCGCCGCGTTGCCGCCCGACTGCGCCCAGGCGGGGTTCTTCTGCGGCTCCGGCAGCGTCACTGCAAGATCCTGTATCTCCGGGTCGGGCGCGAGGTTATGGTCGGCGAGCATCACGGGAATACGCTCGCCCTTGAGCTTGACCTTCTTGTCCGTGCTGTCGAACACGCCCTTGACCGCGTCGGTTATGCCGCAGCCGCCGAGGACCAGGACGACGGCTGCGAGCGAGAGAAGCGTCGCGATGCGGCGCACGGAGGAGGGCCCTATCCCTTGAGCGCGGCGAGCATCTCCGCCGCGCGGGCGCGCACGCCCGAGGGTGCCGCCGCGTCGTCGGAGAGCTGCGAGTAAAGCTGCTCGGCCCGCGCCTTGTCGCCCATACGCGTGGCGAGTGCCGCGGTGAGCTCGAGCGCGCTATAGCGCCAGGGGCTCCCAGCCGCGCTCAGCGGCTCGAGGCGCTTGATCAGCGCCGGCGGATCGCCGCTGTCGCTCGCGGTCAGCACGGCGAGCAGCGTCGCGAGATCGCGGTAGGGGCGCTCGACCGCGCCGTCCTGGGCCAGCTTGTCGTAGACCGCGATCGCTTCCTCGCGCTTGCCCGCCTTGGCGAGCAGTGCCGCCTCTTGCAGGCGGGAAAGCGCACTGTAGCCGGCATTCGCGTCTGCCGCGAGCTTGGCAAAGCCCGCTTCGGCCTCGACCGTCTTGCCTGCATGCGCAAGCTGGACCGCCGCCGCATAACGCTGCCCGAGGGCCTCTTCCTGCCGCAGCCTGTAGGCCTTCCAGCCCTGCCAGCCCGCCGTGGCCACGACCAGCACCACCGCCGCGGCGATCACGAGGTTGCCGTACTTGTCCCACAGCTTCTTATAGCGGTCGCGTTGCAGATCCTCTTCGATCTCGCGAAAAAGGTCGCTCACTCAATCCTCCAGATCGCCACCGCCGGCTGGCGCAAACGAGGGGATCCCCCTCGCCTCGCCGGCCCGACGCGTAGCATGCCTTTCCTCAATCATGCAAAATATCATGCATGAGTGGCGGGGTTGGGCCGCCAGCCTCGAGCCCTCCCGCAGGAGGAGGTTCTATGAGGACACCCAACCGGGCCGGGGGCCAAGCCGCCCGCAACGGGCCGTACAATAGCGGCGCGAGCGCGCCTTGGCAAACACGCTCCCGCACGGCCGCGGGGGCGGCGAGCTCAGTCGCGCCACTTGATCGAGCAGCCCATGCCTGCAATCTGCTCGCGGGGCCCCTCGCCGCTCGCTGCGACCTGGCGCATGGCGTCGAAAAGCTCGCGCTTGGCGCCAGGCGGGGGCGGGGTCGTTTTGCCCGCATCCAGCCTGCCGTGGTACTGGAGCTCGAGCCTGGCATTGAAGCCGAAGAACTCGGGCGTGCAGATCGCTCCATAAGCGCGCGCCGTTGCCTGGGTCTCGTCGATTACGTAGGGGAAGCCGAAGCGGTGCTCGGCCGCGAAAGCCTTCATTTTCGCGAACGAGTCTTCCGGATAGGCGCTCGTATCGTTGGGCATGATGGCGATGGCGCCGACACCGAGCTTCTCGAGTGCCGCGATATCGGTGACGATGCGTCCGATCGTTGCCTTCACATAGGGACAGTGGTTGCAGATGAACATGACGATCGTCCCTTTTGCGCCGCGAACGGCCGCGAGACCGTAGCGTTTGCCATCGACGCCTGCGAGCTCGAAGTCGACCGCCTTCCAACCGAAGTCGCACACGGCAGTCGCGGTTGCCATGACAGCCCTCCCTCACGCGATTGGCGCAACCCCTCATGTTGCCCGAATAGCCGGCGCCGCATCAAGCCCGGCCGGCGCAGCGATGCGCTGTCCCTGGCTTTTCGTTCTCGGGCGTCGGTGGGCTGGACACACCGGCGGAAATGGGGAAGACTACCGATAGCGGGAGACGGGGGCGACCCACAAGGAGGTGTTGCTCATGGCGGAGCTTGTCCGGCTCGACGACTTCAAGCGTCGGCGCAGCCTCGTGCACTTCACCCGCCAAGAACTCAATCAGCTTCTCCAGATTTACAGCAGCCGGGTCGCGAGCGGCGATTGGCGCGACTATGCCATCCATCACGATACCGCGCGGGCGCGCTTCATCATCTTCCGCAGTCGACTTGAGGGGCCTACTTACACCGTGATCAAGTGGGCGCCCGACCGGGATGGCAAGAGCGCCTATCTGCTGGTGCAAGGGGCCCGTCCCCTCAAGCGCGGCAGCTCGCTGGCCGACGTGCTGAGCGTGTTCGCCCGCAGGCTTACGCTGGTTTCGAGCGGCTCCTGATCAGATCGCCAGAGCGGAATCGGAGGTCTCGACTCGCCTCTTGGGTTTGCTCTATTGTTCCTGATATGTTCTTATCACGGAGCATGGGAGCGGGCGATGGCGGGCTTCAAGCGCAGGCTGCTCGCGGCCGAGGACGGCCGCCTCAAGGCGATCACGCTCGCCGAGCTTCGAGACGCCAAGGTCGAGGTGTTTTGCTGGTGCAACCGTTGCGGCCACAACGCGGTGCTGGCGGCGGATCGGCTCCTCGCCGAGCTCGGCCCCGGCTTTCCGGTGCCCGAGCTCGGCGGCAGGATGCGGTGCACCGGCTGCGGCTCGAAGGATGTGGCGACGCGGCCGGCTTGGCCTTCGCTCGGGCCGGTCGCGCGCCACGGCTGAGCGGGTGCCAACGGCAGAGCCGCGGCCATCGCGGCCGAGCCGCTCGCCCGGTGCAGCCTGGCGGAGAGGCGAGCCCA
>DATEQI010000192.1:0-2476 GCA_035272805.1 Alphaproteobacteria bacterium
CTCAAGCGGCTTCGCCGAGGTGGGCGGGGAGGGCGCTGCGGCCGAGTCGGCACTCGCCGAGCTCAGCCGCCGCACCGGCATGCGGCTCATCGGACCGAACTGCCTCGGCCTCATCAACGTGCTGAACGGCATGGCGCTCACCTCCGCGCGCGTGCTCGAGGTCGACAAGCTCTATCGCGGCCCGATCGGCATCGTGAGCCAGAGCGGCGCCATCCTGCTCTCGGTCTTCAACCGCGCCTACGACGTGGGCATCGGCTTCAGCCAGCTCGTCTCGATCGGCAACCAAGCGGACCTCGAGGTCTGCGATTTCCTCGAGCATATGATCGGCGATCCGGCGACGCGGGTGATCTGCCTGCATATCGAGGGCCTCAAGGACGGTCGGCGCTTCCTCGAGCTCATCCGGCGCGCGCGAAAGGTGGGCAAGCCGATCGTGGCGCTCAAGACCGGGCGCAGCGCCTCGGGCGAGGCGGCCGCGCGCTCGCACACGGCGAGCCTCGCGGGCGCCTATGCAGTGTTCGAGGCGGCCTGCCGCGATGCCGGCGTCGTCCTCGTCGACGACCCCGACGTCATGGTGCTCGCGGCCGACATGATCGCGCGCTTCGGGCCGTGGGGCGCCGGCCGCATCGGCGTCGTGTCGTCCTCGGGCGGCATCAACGGCATCGTCGCAGACCGCCTTGGCGACATCGAGGCACCACTCGCGCGCTTGGCGCCGGCGACGCAACAAGCGCTCGGCGCCTTCATGCTGCCGAGCCATTTGCAGAACCCGGTCGATCTCGGCGCGCGCCGCCAGGCGGCAGGCGACGCCGCGGGAGTGGCCGAAGAGGCCGTTCGCATCGTGGCGGCTGATCCCGACGTCGGCGTCGTCGTGGTCCCGCTCACCACCAGCCCGAACTACGAGGCGACCGCAACGGCGCTGGCCAAGGGTGTCGTCGGCTGCGGCAAGCCGGGATTCATCATCCTGACCCCCGGCTCGGTCGCGAACGGCGTGCGCGCGATCGTCAAGCAGCTCGGCTGTCCGCTCTGCAACCGCATCGACGACGGCATGCGCGTGCTGCGCGCCTATCGGAACTATGCGCCGTCGCCGTCGCATGATGGAGATGGCCTGCCGGCGAGCCGAAAAGGCGCCGGGCAGGCGATGCTCGATCTGAGTGCGGGCTATCTGACGGAGCCCGAGGCGAAGGCGCTCATCGCGCGCTACGGCATTCCGATCACGCGCGAGCGGATCGCGGGCACGCGCGATGAAGCGGTCGCGGCGGCGGATGCGATCGGCTATCCCGTCGCGGTCAAGGCGGTGACGGCGCGGGTCGTGCACAAGAGCGATGCCGGCCTCGTGCGCTTGGCCCTTGCCGATCGCACGGCCGTCGCAGAGGCGTGGGACGAGATCACCTCCAGGCTCGCCGCCCTCGACCCGGCTGCGGATCGCGTCCTCGTCGCGGAGATGGTCGCGGGCGAGCTCGAGTTGATCCTGGGTGCGAAGGACGATCCGCAATTCGGTCCCGTGGTGATGGTGGGTGCCGGCGGCGTGCTGGTCGAGCTTCTCGGGGACCTCCAGATGGCGCTCGCGCCGATCGAGTGCCGAGCGGCCGAAGTCTTGCTTAGGCGGCTCAGGATCTGGCCGCTCCTCGACGGCTATCGCGGCCGGCCGCGTCTCGACGTCGGCGCCGCCGCCACAGCCCTTGCCTGCCTCAGCCGCCTTGCGGCCGATCTCGGCGGGCGCTTGAGCGAGCTCGACATCAACCCCCTCCTCGTCCGCCGCGAAGGAAGCGGCGTGGTCGCCCTCGACGCGCGCGCGGTCATCACTTAGCTTGCCTTCCGCGACAAAGTCAGCGGCAGGTCGAGTTCCACCCGGTCATAGGCTACTTTCGGCGTAATCCGGCCCCGCTCGCCGCGTTCCAGACGGACGAGGCCGTAGCCCGCCATCGTCTTCAGCGTCCGCGACAGGTTCGATTTGGCCCTGCCGGTGATCCGCGCCAGCTCGTCGAGCGAGCCAGGCGCTTTCTCGACGATGATTTGCAACAGGTCGCGGTTGCCCGCCGAGAGTACTTTGGCGAAGGATTCCGTCGAGGTGAACCAAACCTTCGGCTCGCCGGGCGCGACGCGCCGCTCGCCACGCGCTACTGCCATGGTGCGGGCTTTCATCTCCTCATAGCTGGCGATGCCGACTTTCAGGGTCGTCATGGGATCACTCCTCTCTCGCGCAACACCGCGTCCACGACGAGCACCTGTCCGTCGAGGTCGAGAAGCGCATCGAGAGCCGGATCGCGGGGGTGCGTCATTTCAAACGGTTATCACATTAAGATAACTAAAGCAAGCTATGCCGATATGGGTAGTGGGCCAGTTTGGCTGAATCCTCATCCTTCGAGACGCGTCGCATGCGCGACGCTCCTCAGGATGAGGACACCTTGGTTAGGGTTTCACCTCATCCTGAGGAGGGCCGAAGGCCCGTCTCGAAGGATGGGGTGAAACTGACCCATTA
>DATEQI010000193.1:0-9562 GCA_035272805.1 Alphaproteobacteria bacterium
GCCCGTATCGGTTCGCCACGGCGCGTTGCCTACGGGCCCAGCGAGATCGAGAGCCTCGACATTTATCGCACTGATCGTGCCAAGGCGCCGATCTTCGTCTTCATTCACGGCGGCAATTGGCTGGTCGGATCGGCCAAGGACTCCGGCTACGCCGCCGAGATGTTCGTCAAGGCCGGGGCGCATTATGTCGCGCTCGATTTCATCAACGTGAAGGAAGCGGGCGGCGACCTCGGCGTGATGGCGGCCCAGGTGCGCCGCGCCATTGCCTGGGTGCACAAGAACGCCGGAAGCTTCGACGGTGATCCCGACCGCCTCTATATCGGCGGCCATTCCTCTGGCGGCCACCTCTGCGGCGTCGCTCTCGTCGCCGATTGGCAGAATGAGCTCGGATTTCCCGCCGACGCCGTCAAGGGCGGGCTGTGCATGAGCGGCATGTTCGACATGGCGCCAGTGCGGCTGTCGTGGCGCCGCACTTACGTTAAGTTCACCGAAGCGATGGCGGATGCCATGAGTTCGCTGCGCCACATCGACAAGCTGCGCGTGCCGGTCGTCGTCACCTACGGCACCTTCGAGACGCCCGACTTCCAGCGCCAGAGTCGAGACTTCGCCGCTGCGGTGAAGGCGGCGGGCAAGCCTGTCGAGCTCATTGAGGTGCCGAATTACGCGCACCTGGAGATGGCGGAGTCGCTCGGCAACCCTTACGGGCCCAACGGCCGCGCGGCGCTCGCCCTGATGAAGTTGGCCCCGGCGTGAGGCTTCCCTTCTCGCCTGCGCCGACGAGGTGATCGAATGAGGGGCAGCTCATATGGCTGGCCAATGTAACGGTAGTTTAGAGGCTGAGACCGAGGTCGCCTACGCGCCGACCGCATCCGCGACGCCCCGGGGCGGACGGCGCTTCGGCCGGCCGCTACTTCCAGCCCTTCATCGGCCACTCGAGCTTGGCGGTCGCCTGGCTCTCCGGCCAGACGGCCTTGTACGCGTTGCCCTGGAGCTGGATGAGATAGGTCGCCGCGAGCGTGTTCTGGCCCGTGGGGTCGAACTTGACGCCGCGATAGCCGATCATGAGCTGGTCGCTCTTCAGATCGGTCTCCCGCAGCGCCTTCTGGATCTTCTCGGGCGCGGTCGAGCCGGCGCGGTTGATGGCGTCGGCGAGAACCAGGAAGCCCTGCATCCAGCGCGCGCTGGTGTCGTCCATGTCGCGCCCGGTCTTGGCCTTGTAGAGCTCGTTGATCCGGTAGCTGGCGCTGCCCTCCTTGCCGAGCGACCAGGCGCTGCGGTTCATAACGCCTTGCGCGATGCTGCCGACCGCGGGAATGAAGGACGGGTCGGAGAATCCGGCATCGTCGCCGATGATCATCGGCGGCGCGTAGTTGAGATCCTTCATCGTCTTGAAGTAGAGGATCGTGTCGGCGGTGTAGCTTACGAAGATCACGACGTCGGGGGCCTTGTCCTTGAGCTGCAGCACCTGCGGCGAGACGTCCGGGCTGTTGGCGTTGTAGGGAATCTGGGCCGCGACGTCGAGGCCGACCCTCTTCGCGGCGTCGAGGATGCTGCCCGCGACGGAGGTGCCGTAATCCGTGTTCTCGTTGACGATGGCGATCCGCTCGATCTTGCGGCCCGCCTTCTTCATGTCGCCGAGAAATTCCGTGTACGCGGCGGCAAAATCCGGCGCGATGGGGCCGCTCCGAAAGATCCACTTGAAGCCGCGTTGCGTGATGTTGAGCGCCACGGAGTCGGCGACCAGGAAGGGGATGCCGTAGCGCTCGGCGACGGCCGTCGCGGTGAGCGCGACCGAGGAGTGATAGGCGCCCAGCATGGCCGCGACGTGCTCCTGAGTGATCAGGCGCACCGTCTCGGTCTGGCCGACCACCGGATTGCCCTGGTGGTCGACGTTGATGAGCTCGATCTTGGCGCCGCCGAGGTTGGGCAGGCCGGCCGTCGCGCCGAGCGGGATGGCCTTGAGCTCGGGATGCGCCTCGTTGACGATCGCGGCGCCGAGCTCGATGGCGTCGAGTGCTGCCTTGCCGGCCGGACCGGCGTTGCCGGTCAGCGGATAGATGACGCCGATCTTGACGTTGTCGGCGGCCGCGGCCGGGAGCGCGAGCACCCCGCCGAGCAGTAGGGCGCCCAAGAGACGAGCTGCGTTGCGCATAGGATCCTCCCTCATTATCGCGAGCGGCGCATGCCGATCGGGGCATGCCGCTCGCTTCGGCCTTCAGGGGCCCTTCGAGCTCGACCCGACTTCCTCGGGGGGGCGGGCGAGCCCGGGTCGGCGGATGCGGGGCGGGGCCTCGATTGCACGCGTGGTTCAGCTGCGAGGACGGCATTCACGGTGCGATCGGGGAGCGCCCCTTCCGCCAGGGACACGATAGCCTGCTTCGGTTTCCTCTGCCAGCCATTCGCCGAGGGGAAGCGAGCGCCGCCCTCGACGAAAAGAGTCCGCATTATCCCCAACCCCTCACGCCGGCGCTCGCGGCACTCGTAGACGGGCGATGAGCCGCAGATGCCAGCCAACAAGTGTCTCGGAACTGCCGTCTCGGTCATCTGGAACACGAGATGGCGACCGTGCCTCATCACTTAGGCGCCGATCTCGCTGTTGGCGAGCGGCCCGCCGTCATCCCCGCGCGTGAACGTGTATATCAAGTCGACTGACGACCGGTTTGGGTCATTCCTGACCTTCTCTCGCGTACGTCCGACTCCTCGAGTCGAGCCCAATGATCGGAGCTTGAACTGCCGTTTCGAGCAAAGACGGGCCGATTCCGCGAGGCGGAAGCCGATGTCATCCAGGAATGCGGCACGGCTTTGGCGTCAGCCCGGCTCGAAGCCTTTCGCTTTGAACACGGGTGCCGCGGTGGGTCCGGTGAGGAAGCGGATGAGCGCCTTCGCCTCCTCCGGCACCTTGGTGCCGGCCCCGCTCGCCGCGGAGAAGAGTGTGATGCTCCCGAGCTCCCCCGGCAGCGGGCCCACCAGTTGCGCGCCCGCCACGGGCATGATTTCCGATGTCTGCGCGACACCGATCTCGGCTTCGCCCTTGGCCACGGTATCGGCGGCCTGCGCTCCCGGCACCAGAATGGTCTTGGACTTCACCTGCTCGGCGATCCCGAGGCGGTCGAGGACATGCGCGAAATAGACCCCGGCCGCCCCGCCTTTCGCCGGATCCGCATAGACGATCGATTTGGCGGCGAGCAGCGCACGCTTGAGCGCATCGACCGAGCTGATGTCCGGCTTGGGGGCACCCGCCCGCACCGCCAGCGCCACCGCCGTGCCCGCGACATTCACGATGGCGCCGGGTGCGAACTTGCTCTGCTTCTCGAGCTCGTCCATCACCGGCCGCGACAGAATGACCACGTCGGCGGTCTCGCCCGCGAGCATGCGCTTTCTGATGTCGGCGATGAGGCTGTAGCCGATATTGAGCTTGTTCCCGGTCGCGTGCTCGAATTGCGGAGCAAGCTCGTCGAGCGCCGAGGTGAGCGCCACGGAGGTCAGCACTTTGACCTCGGCCGCCTGCGCAACCGCTCCTCCGCTCGCGGCGAGTGCCGAAAATAGCAATCCTCCCATTACCGCCGTCACCGCTCTTGCCGTGAACGACATCCTGGTCATGGCCGTTTCCTCCCGTGGGGTCGAATTGATCGGCATGCGTTGCGAGAGAAGGTAGCAAATCGGTTCGGCCCCCACAATGGAGTGCCAGACGGCCGCTCAATCGAGCCTCAGCTCCATATACGCCGTGCCCTCGATTGGGCTCGCGTAATAGGCCGGGATGTCGACGAAGCCGCGCGCGCGGTAGAGCGCAACGGCGGCCGGCATTTTCCCCACGATGGTATCGAGGCGCATGGCACGGTAGCCGATCGCCCGCGCTTCCGCGATGACGCGGTCGACGAGCGCCTCGCCGATGCGCTGGCCGCGGAAGGCGGGGCGGACGTAAAGCCGCTTCATTTCGCAAATGCCGGCCGCGAGCGGGCGCAGCGCCACCCCGCCGGCAAGCGCCTCGCCGGCGCGCGCGAGGAGGAGCCGTCCCAGAGGCTGCGCGTATTTGCCCGGGAGCCCGGCGAGCTCCTCCTCGAAGCCCTGGTAGGCGAGGCTGAAGCCGAGCCAGCGCGCATATTCGCGGAAGAGCTCGCGCACCACCGCCATATCGTCGGGTCCGCGCGCGTCCTCGATCGTCATCGTCATCGTCGCCGCCGCCGTCACAGCGTGATCGTGCCTGCCATGAAGCGCGCGCACTCTCCCGCAATCTCGACGCGCTCGCCGCGGTCCTCGCACCAGAGCTCGCCGCCGCGCTTCGAGACCTGGCGCGCGAAGAGCTTCTTCTTGCCGAGCTTCGCGGCCCAATAGGGGATGAGCGTCGCGTGCGCCGAGCCCGTCACCGGATCCTCGTTGATGTTGTGCCTGGGGGCGAAGAAGCGGGAGACGAAATCGACGCCGCTGCCGGGGGCCCCCGGCGCCGTCGCGATCAGGCCCAGGCAATCGAGCTCGGCCACCTTGGCGAAGTCGGGCTCGAGCGCCTTGACCTCAGCTTCGCTTGTGAAGACGGCGAAGCCGTCGCGCGCGCCGAGCACCTCGATCGGCTTGGCGCGAAGGGCTGCCGCCGCATCGCCGAGCGCGGGCTTGGGGCCCGGCGGGCGCGCGGGGAAATCCATCGCGAGCCTACCCTCCGCGCGCGTCACGGTGAGCGCGCCGGCCGCGCGCGTCTGGAAGCGCACGCGCTCGCGCCGCGGCTCGAGAATCTCGAGGATGACGTAGGCCGAGGCAAGCGTGGGATGACCGGCGAGGTCGACCTCGGCGACCGGCGTGAACCAGCGGATCTCGAACTCCTCGCCGCGCGTCACGAAGAAGGCGGTCTCGGAGAGATTGTTCTCGGCGGCGATCGCCTGCATCGTCTCGTCCTCGAGCCAGCTCTCGAGCGGACACACGGCGGCCGGATTGCCGCCGAAGGGCCGGCTCGTGAAGGCGTCGATCTGGTAAAGCGGGATGCGCATGCGCGACCTCTGGAGCCCTACTCGTCAAACGCGATGTTGACGCGGCGGTTGTGCTTGCCCTTGCTCTCGATCTTGGTGATGACCACGCGTCCGATCTCGCCCGTGCGCGCGACGTGCGTGCCGCCGCAGGGCTGCAGGTCGACCCCCTCGATGTCGAGCAGGCGCACGCGCCCTTGGCCCGAGGGCGGCTTGACCGACATGGTGCGCACGAGATCGGGCTTGGCCGCGAGCTCCTCGTCGGTGATCCAGCGCACGCCGACCGGGTGGTCCTCCGCGATCAGCTTGTTGACCTGCTCGGCGATCGCGTCCTTGTCGAGCGTCTCCTGGGTGTCGAAGTCGAGCCTTCCCTTGCCGTCGCCGATCTGCCCGCCGGTGACGCCCGCGGGAATGACCGCGCAGAGGAGATGGAGCGAGGTGTGGATGCGCATGTGGCGGTGGCGGCGCGCCCAATCGATCTCGGCCACCACCTTGTCGCCGGGCCGGGGCAGCGCCTCGCCGGCCTCGGGGACATGAAGGATCTCGCCTTGCCCGTCGCCCTTGCGCGTGTCCGCGATGCGCACCGCGCTTCCGTCGGCGAGCGTGAGCGTGCCGCTGTCGCCGGGCTGGCCGCCGCCCATGACGTAGAAGACGGTGCGGTCGAGCTGGATGCCGCGCGGATCGACCGCGGTGACGGTCGCCTCGCAGCGCTTGAGATAATGGTCGGTGCGGAACAATTCCTCGGTCACGTTGTCCCTCCCTTCTCCTCGCCGTCGCCGGCGGCGAGAATGGGCGCATAGACCGCGCGGTCGACATTGCCGCCCGACAGCACCAGGCCGACGCGCTTTCCCGCCATCCGCCCGCACTCCTTGAGGAGGGCCGCGAGCGGTGCAGCACCTGCACCCTCGGCCACGTTGTGGGTGTCGGTGAAATAATGCCGCATGGCCGCCGCGATCTCCACCTCGCTCACCGCGACGATGCGCTCGGCCCCGCGGTTGATGACGGCGACCGCTTCCGCGTCGGGCACGCGGCAGGCGACCCCGTCCGCGATGGTGTCGGCCGAGTTGGTCGCGACCGGCTTGCCCGCGGCGAAGGAGAGCGCGTAGGTAGGGGCCGCCTCGGCGACCACGCCCACGACCTTGGTCTTGAGCCCGAGCGCATTGCGCGCCGCGATCATGCCGCTGATGCCCGAGCCGAGTCCGATCGGCACATAGACGGTGTCGAGCCCTGCAACCGCGCGCAGGAGCTCGAGGCTGTAGCTCGCCACCCCTTGGATGAGGAGCGGATCGTAGGAGCGCAGCATGTGAAGCCCGCGCGTCCGGGCGAGCTCGGCCGCGTGCTCGTAGGCGGCCTGGAAGTCGTGACCGTGCTCGACGAGCTCGACGCCGAGCGAGCGCATGGCGCGGTTCTTCTCGACGCTGTTGCCGTGGGGCACCACGACGACCGCAGCGAGCCCGACGCGCCGCGCCGCGAACCCCACGCTTTGCCCGTGATTGCCGCGCGTGGCGGTGACCACGCCCGCAAGGCCCGGCTCCTTGCGTTTGAGTGCCTCCATATAGACGAGGCCGCCGCGCAGCTTGAAGGCGCCGATGGGCGTGTGGTTCTCGTGCTTGACCCAGACTTCCGTGCCGGCGCGCTCCGAGAGGAGCGGCCAGCAGATCTGCGGGGTCGGCGGCATCACGCCATGGACGAGCGCCGCCGCCGTCTCGAGTTGGCTCAGGGTGAGCATGTGCGTCTTTCCTTGCGAGCGAGATGCTTTCCGCGTAGTGGGTCACGTTGCCCAAGTCCCCATCCTTCGAGACGCGTCGCAAGCGCGACGCTCCTCAGGATGAGGACTTGAAGCTTGGGTTTCGCCTCATCCTGAGGAGGCCGCGAAGCGGCCGTCTCGAAGGATGAGGTGAAACTGACCCACTGCCGCTCTCCGCGTTCCATTATCCGGTCCCTCTCCTCCGCACGCCAATTCCTCAACGCCGCTGCGCGAGCCAGATGCCGCCCAGGATCACGAGACCCGCAAGGGCGAGCGGCAAGGTGAGTCTCTCGCCCAAGATGAGGACGGCAAGCAAGACGCTGCCCACGGGCAAGGCGAACTGCGCGGCGGCGATGCGCGCGATTCCCCCGCGCGCCAGCGCCCAATACCAGGCAATGTAGCCGATGATCGAGGAGAAGAGGGCAAGATAGGCAAGTGCCGCCCATACGGTCAGCGTGGCCTCGCCCCACGCGGCATCCCGTCCCCAGATGGCAAGCGGGATGAGCATAACGATCCCGCCCACGAGATTGCCCCAGAGCGTGGTGGCCCAGCTGCCGATGCGCAGCGAGAGCTTGCTGCCGGCGACATAGCCGGCCGAGGCGGAGAGGCCGCCGGCGAGGATCATGAGATCGCCCCAGGAGCCGCCGGCGCCGCTCAAGCCCAGCCGCAGCCCGATGAGCGCCACCTCGCCCGCGAGGGCCACGGCACAGCCGAGCACCCAAAGTCCCCCCGGAAAGCGCCGCTCGACGAGTGCCGCGATCGTGCCCGTGAAGATCGGCTGCGCCACGAGGATGAGGGCTGCGTGCGAAGCGCTCGTGTAGCGCAGGCCGATGGCGAAAATGATGGGAAAGATCACGAAGCCGCAAAGCGCGCTCGCCAGGAGAAGGAGGGCGTCGCCGAGCGCGCGCGGATAGGGCAGGCGAGCGAAGGCCACGAGCGGCACGACCGCGAGCCCGGCAAGGGCGCTGCGCAGCACGCCGACCAGGAGCGGGTCGAAGGCGTTGACCGCGACCTTGGTGACGACCGGCGTGCCGGTCCACACCACGACCGCGAAAGCCGCCGCGCCATAGACCGCGAGGTGCGGCACCGCGGCGGCTTTGGCCATGGCGGAAGCGGATTGCGTCACCTCGACCTCCCGTCCCTCATCTCCGGCGCGCGATCATTCCCAGGGCCGGGAATCCCGCAAAATTGTCATCATTGTCCCAAGATACTTGACAGCAATACCGAGTCAATTGCCATATTGTCACCATGACAATTTGGTTCCCCCGCCTGGAAGGACGCGCCGGGCCCCGCTATGTGGCGATCGCCGATGCGCTGCGCGAGGACGTGGCGGCCGGCCGGCTCGAGCCCGGCGCGCGGCTGCCGCCGCAGCGCGCGCTTGCCTTCCGCCTCGGCGTCACGCTCGGCACGGTCTCGCGCGCCTATCTCGAGGCGGAGCGGCGCGGCCTCGTGCGCGGGGAGGTGGGGCGCGGCACCTTCGTGTGCTCGCGCATGGCGGAGGGAGGCCTCGCCCTCCAGCGCGAGGAGCCGGGTATCGTCGACCTCTCGCTCAATCGCCCCACGCTCGGCGGCATCTCGAGCGAGCTTGCGGCAACGCTCGCCCAGCTCTCGCGCCGCAACGATCTCTCGCCGCTGCTCGCCTACCAGAGCGAGCTCGGAATAGCAGGCCACCGCGAGGCGGCCGTCGAGTGGCTCGCCCGCACCGGTGTCGAGACCGCAATCGAGCGCGTCGCCATCACCTGCGGCGCGCAGCACGGCCTCGAGGTCTCGCTCGCGGCCGCGACCCAGCCGGGCGACACCCTCCTCGTCGAGACGCTGACCTTTCCCGGCATCAAGCCGCTCGCGGCCAGGCTCGGCGTGACGCTCAAGGCGCTGGCGAGCGACCGCGACGGGCTCGTGCCCGACTCGCTCGAGGCCGCCTGCCGCGACGGCTGGCCGGCGGCGCTCTTCACCATGCCGACGCTGCACAATCCGACGACCGCAACGCTTTCCGGCGAGCGCCGGCGCGCCGTCGTTGAGATCGCGCGGCGTCACGATCTCACCATCATCGAGGACG
Organism: Alphaproteobacteria bacterium; assembly: GCA_035272805.1. Lineage (GTDB taxonomy): Bacteria > Pseudomonadota > Alphaproteobacteria > JACZXZ01 > JACZXZ01 > DASPPM01. Next base: position 8,756 of record DATEQI010000193.1, read on the forward strand.
ACATCTACGGCTTTCTCGTCGAGGACGCTCCGGCACCGCTCGCAGCCCTTGCGCCCGAGCGCGTCCTCTATGTGACGAGCCTCTCGAAGTGCATGGCGGCGGGCCTGCGGCTCGGCTATGTCGCCTGCCCGGCGGCCCTGCTTGGGCGGCTCGCGGCGGCCGTGCGCTCGACCGTGTGGATGGCGCCGCCGCTCATGGCCGAGATCGGCGCGCGCTGGATCCGCGACGGCACCGGCATGCGCCTGGCGAGCGCGCGACGCGAGGAGACAATGCGGCGCCAGGCGCTGGCAGCGCGCCATCTCGCGGGCCAAGACGTCGAAACCCACCCGGCGAGCTTCCACCTCTGGCTCCATTTGCCGGAGCCGTGGCGCTGGAGCGACTTCGTCGCCGCAGCCGAGGCGCGCGGCGTGCGCGTGACCCCCCCCGATCTCTTCGTGACGGGACGCGGCAGCGCGCCGCACGCGGTGCGCCTCTGCCTGACCGCGGTCGAGAGCGAGGCCCGGCTCGAGAGCGCGCTCGAGAAACTGGCGGGGCTCCTCGCCTCCGCACCCGAGCCCCGCCTCTCCGTGGTCTAGTGCTCAGACTCATCGGCGCGTGAGACACCCCCCTCCCTGCCCTCCCCCTCAAGGGGGGAGGGGATACGCGAGTGCCATCCAAAACTTCCCACTCCCCCTTGAAGGGGGATCGGCCGCCCGTTGAGGAGCGGCCGATGGGGAGGGGGTGACGCTCGAATTATTGAGAGCTGGCTAGCCTCTCACTGCATGTTGCCGCGCACGGAGCCGGGGTGGCCCGGCAGCTTGAGCGTCT
>DATEQI010000194.1:0-3160 GCA_035272805.1 Alphaproteobacteria bacterium
CCGCGGCGGCCAGGAACTGGGCGGCGAAGCAGGGAGCCAAAAGCGAAAATACGCGCCTCGTCGCGGTCTCGTCGTTTGGCGGCACGTCCGGCTGCGTCGAGCGCGTGAGCCGACGCCTCGAAACCTTGGGCTACGAGGTCATCTTGTTCCACGCCTCGGGCGTCGGCGGCAAATCTCTCGAGCGTCTGGCAGCCTCGGGCGAGCTCTCCGGCGTCGTCGACGTGACAACGCACGAAATCACCGATCTGATCGTCAATGGCGTCTATTCCGCGGGCGAGGCGCGCCTTAAGAGCGCTGGCGCAGCCGGCCTTCCGCAGGTGATCGTGCCGGGAGCAATCGACCACGCCAACTTCTGGGTGGGCCACACGCCCGAGCGGTACAAGGCGCGCGAATTCTTCCAGTACAACGCGCAGAACCTGCTCATGCGCACCAACGCTGAGGAGTTCAGGAAACTGGGCCGCGAGTTCGCTCGCCGGATCAACGCAGCCAAGGGGCCGGTGCGCATTCTCGTCCCGCTGGAAGGCTTCAGCGAGCATACCAAGCACCGCGCCTACGACCTCGAGGGGAATGACAGGGGCCCCTGGAAGCAGCCCGAGGACTACCGGGTTTTCGCGGACTCCCTCAAAGCGCACCTCAAGACCGCACGCATCGAGGAGCTGGCGCTGCACATAAACGACAGCGCCTTTGCCGACGCCTGTGTGGACGCATTCGTCGACATCGACAAGACCGGACGCCAACGATGACTGAGCGCGCCAGGCCCGAGCAGCTCGGAATTCCTGTCCGACGCCACAAGTGCGACGTGCTGATCGTCGGCGGCGGTGCGGCCGGCACCATGGCCGCCTTCGAATGCGCGGACGCGGGCGTCTCGGTCATCCAGGCGACCAAGGGCCGCGCCACCAGCGGCACGACCACGGTGGCGCGCGGCGGCTTTGCCGCCGCGATCGGCAAGGGCGACAGCCCCGAGCTTCATCTCCAGGACATCCTCGAGCACGGCGGCGAGCTGATCGATCCCGCGCTCGCGCGCGTCTGGGTCCACGACATCGTCGACGTGGTGCGCGATCTCGAGTCCTGGGGGGCGGAGTTCGTCCGCGGCGCGGACGGCGGGCTCGACCTCAAGATGTTTCCGAGCCACTCGAGAGCCAGGGCGTGCCATCACTATGACACCACCGGCAACATGATCACCAAGGTGCTGTCCAAGAAATTGCGCGCCGACGCACGCATTGAACAGCATTCGTTCACGAGCGTCGTCGATCTCATCAAACGGGACGGGCGCGTCGTCGGTGCCTGGGGTATCGACTACGGAGTGGGCGCGCTCGCCGTCTACCATGCGCAGCAAGTCATCCTGTGCACCGGCGGCGGCAGCGGGCTGTTCTATGTCAACGACAACCCGCCGCAGGTGACGGGCGACGGCTACGTGCTGGGGTTCCGCGCCGGGGTGCCGCTCCTGGGCATCGAGATGATCGACTTCCAGGCGATGTGTTGCTCGCCCAAGGAGCTGTTCGGCTTTGCGCCGCATCCCACCGGCTTCATCAATGCGGGTGCCGTGTTCAGAAATCGGGAGGGCGAAGCCTTTCTCAAGCGCTATTTTCCCGACACCGCGGAAAAATCGACCCGTTCCGAAGTGATTACCGCCATGGCCAAGGAGATCCACGCCGGGCGCGCCGGCTCCACGGGCGGCATCTTCATGGACGCGACCAAGGTTCCCATAGAGGTCATCCAAAAGCAGATCCCGCACGTCTACAAGACCTGCCTATACCGGGGCATCGACATCACCAAGACGCCGCTCGAGGTGGCACCGGGAAGCCACACCTGGCTCGGCGGCCTCGAGATCGACATCGACGGCAGGACTCCGGTCGACGGCCTCCTCGCCGCCGGCGAGACCGCGGGCGGCATCCACGGCGGCAACCGCATCGGCGGCTCGGCGCTGGCCGCCTCGCTGGTGTTCGGCCGGCGTGCCGGCAGAAAGGCCTCGGCGCTCGTCAATGCGGCGCGCGTGGATTTGACCGGTTGGGAGGAGGACGACGCCGTCCCCGAAGCGGAATACGCGTGGCTTGCGCGCCTGAAGAACCGCGATAGCGGTCCCTTCCAAGCGGACGTGCGCATGAGCTGCCGCATGCTGGCGCACAACAAGCTCGGTCCCATCCGCGAGGAACGAACGCTCAGGGAGGCACTCGCGGAGTACGAGCGCATCGAGGGCGAGGACGTGCCTGCCATGCGGCTGAGCGAAAAGGCGCGAAGCTCGCCGAAGGTGCTGGGCGAGGAGCTGGAGAGTGCCTTTGCCGTGCGCAACCTGGCGCTCTTAGGGCGTATCCTCGCCAGCGCCTGTCTCAAGCGCACGGAAAGCCGGGGTGCCCACTTTCGCCTCGATTATCCGGACGCCGATGACGTGCGCTGGCGCGTGGTCACGCGCCTGCAAGCGGGTGCCAATGGCGACATCGAATTTCACACCGACCCGGCGAAGAACCCGGCTCAATCAAGCGCATCCGACAGAGGGACGGGAACGGGCCGCCGGCCGGTCAATGCGCGAGGACTTCCGGATTGACGATGTTGGGCGGGCGCTTGCCCTCGAGGAGCGCGAGGATGTTGTCGACCACGATGTTCGCCATCTTCTCGCGCAGCTCGCGCACGGCACTGCCGAGATGCGGCAACGCGACCACGTTCGCCATCTTCAGGAGTGCCGAGGCGACCTTCGGCTCGTGCTCGAACACGTCGAGGCCGGCGCCCGCGATCTTGCGGGCCTTGAGCGCGCGGACGAGTGCCGCCTCGTCGATGACAGCACCCCGCGCGGTGTTGACGATGAAGGCGGTCGGCTTCATGCGGCCGAGCTCGCGATCGCCGATCATGTGGCGGGTCTCCGGCCGCAGCGGCGCATGCAGCGAGACGAAATCGGATTCCTTCAGCAGCTCATCGAGCGGGCGGTACTCCATGCCGAGGCTAAGCTCCTCGGCCTCCGGCAGGCGGCGCGGGGCGAAATAGAGCACGCGCATCGAGAAGCCGTGCGCCCGCCGCGCCACCGCCTGGCCGATCCGACCCTTGCCGCCGACGAGGCCCACGGTCTTGCCCCACACAAAGGCGCCGGCCAGATGGTTCGACTGCGAGCCCGGAAAGCCGCCCGCGCGCACCAGCCGGTCGCCTTCCATCATGCGGCGGGCGACCGCGA
>DATEQI010000195.1:0-8313 GCA_035272805.1 Alphaproteobacteria bacterium
GGGCGACCTCCCGCGGGCGATGCCGCCGCCTCAGCGCGGCACCGCAATACCGCCCTCGAAATAGAGCGCGTCCGTCGACCAGAAGGTGACGGCGATCGGCGTCGGCGCAGGCGCACCGTCCGGGTAGAGCGTGGTGCGAAGCTCGATGGCCGTGCCGTTCAAATAAGGCTCCTCGAAGATATCGGCGTTAGCGAAGCGGTCGACGATCTTGAGAGCGCCGGAAGCGGATATGCCCGTACCCAAGGGCGCGCCTGCGCGCGCTCCGGTATGGAAGGTGAGCGTGCGGCTCTTGGGCTCGTAGCGCTCGACGACGAGCCGGTTGGCGCCGATCTCGACCGCGAGCCCGGGGCGGAGTGCGGCCTCGCTCCCGCTTCCGGGGGCGAGCGCCACCGAGGCATTGCCCACGTCGAGCTCGGCCGCGAGCGTGCCGAGGCCGGCCGGCCCCACGTCGAGGCGGGGCGGCAGCGTGAAGCGCAGCCGGCAATAATCCGTCTCGCCGGTATCGAGGCGGGTGGCGAGGATCTCCATGATGCCGCGCGTCGCCCGCTCGGACGAGCCGCAGAGCTGCAGGCGGTTGCCGTTGGTGCCGAGTGCGGTCGAGCCGAGGAGGAAGCTGCCGCTCGAGCGATGGACGCCGAGCTCCGAGACGCCGGTCGAGAGCGGATGCACCGCATTGGCGACCACGCTCGCCCCCTTCGCCGCCGCTACTGCCGCGAGCGCTTGCGGCGTCACCACGAAGGCCTGGTTGATGCTGGCCCCACCACCCCATTGCACGAGGCAGTCGTTGGGCGTCTCGCAATCGACGGCGACGAGGCCGGCGGGCGGATCGCCGCCGAGCCAGCTCGCGTCGCCCGCGCGCGAGATGAAGCCGCTCTGGTCGTAGCGGATGCGGTCGATCTCGACGGATTTGCTCGCCGGATTCTGGAACTCGAGATTCTCGATGCGGCGCAGCACGCCGTCCCTGCCGAGGGGGAATATGCCGTTGTCCTCGTAGGCGAGGATGATATGCGCGCTCGGCTCGCCCGGCATCGGCTTGATGTAGGTCTCGGTGCCGAGGCAATCCATCATGAGGAACGAGGGCTGGCCCATGACCACGAGGCTGCGGTAACTGCAGAAGGTCTTGAAGTTCCGGATCGTGTTCTCGTACTGCTGGGCAGCGCTGCGCGAGGGGCAATAGACCCCGTGCCCGCTGACCGAGGCCTGGCTCGGCGGCATCTTTCCCTTGCCGCGGCGGAAGGGGAGGAACCAGGTCGGATTCTTCTGCGGGTTGATGCTCGCGGTCTCGGGGCGCAGCACGCTCTCGTAGAACCAGAGGTCGAGATTGGCGTTCACCCGCAGGCGGTGCTCCAGGCCGCGGCGGTTGTCGATGGCGAGCAGTACTACGAACTGGGTGTCCGTGCCCGCATAGGGATGCCCGGCGGGCAGGCAGACCGCATTGCCGCAGGCAATGCAGTTCACCTCGTAATAGATGCAGTCGAGGAAGGTGCCGCCCTGGATGAAGGGATAGCCGAAGCCGCAGATGTTGACGGCCTCGAAGGTCACGCGCTCGAAGGTGAGCATGTTCACCGAATCGACCGTGGCGGGGTCCTTGACCCCCGGCCCGCTCATGAGCGCGCCATAGCGGAAGTTCTTGATGCGCATGTCCTTGACCAGCACGTTGTCGATATTGCCGCTGGCGCGGAAGCAGGCTCCGCCGGTCGGTGCGAGGGGGTCGTTCGCTTCCGTCACCGGCGGATGGTCGATCTTGCTGCAAAGCGCGCCGTAGAGCTGGGCAGCACGCTCGGGCGCCTCCGGCACGCGGTAGGTGAAGCTCTCTCGCCCGGTCACGGTCACCGGCTGGATGCCGCAATAGCTGTCGGGGAGGACGAAGAAGACGGCGACTGTATCGCCGCTCTTGAAATTATGCGGGAAGTGGGTGGTCGCCGCGATCTCGCCGCCCTGGGCGGCGAGGCTCTTGATGGCGAAAGAGCCCTCGCCGTAGCTGTCGTTGGCGGCGAAGGGGGCATTGCCGGCGATGCGGGGGAAGCCAGCGATGGCGCCGACAAGCGTGCCCTGGCCGGCGATGACTTGCCCGTCGTGCCTCAAGATGAGCGTCGCGTCGATGAGGTAGGTGTCGTCGATGTCGACCACATAGAGCCCGCGTGCCGCATCGAGGGTGGCCTGGACCTGCGCCCCCGCCGGCGTCTTGCCGTCGGCCACCGCACCGAACCATTTCGGGCTGAGACGGAGGCCGGCGACGAAGCGCAGCCAGCGCCCGGCCGGGGCATTGGCGGCGGGTGCGAGGACGAGGCCGCCGTCCTCTGCCGCCGTGCTCGCGGCATCGAACCAGAACTGTCCGCCGCCGCCGTCGCCGGGTGCCAGATAGCCGGCGACATGGGCGACGAAGTTCGCCGGCACGCGCGCGGCCGGGACGGACTTGAGCTCCGCGATCGTGGCGTAGAAGCGGCTGATCGTGCTGTCCGATATCTGCGAGATGATCTGGAACCCGCCGCCGCCGGCCTCCAGGCCCGAATCGTACATCACGGTGATGAACTGCCCGCGCCTTATCTCGCCGCCGGCAAGCTCGCTCGGCCCGTCGACGCTCTGCTTGTAAATCGGCTTGGGGCCGAGGCCGTTGACGTTGAGCGAGGCGCCGCTCGTGTTGGTGAAGCCCGCCTTGAAGCTGTAGGCCTCGCCTTGCACGTAGGCGAGGGGCAGCGCCTTGTTCGCCGTCGCATAGACGTAGGCGTTGCTCGATCCCGTGGCGACGACGGTGCCGTTGATGCGCTCCCAGAAGCGCTTGACGACCTCGAGCAGCGCCCGGCCGCTCTCGGAGACGGCAATGCGCGGGTCCTTGCCGTGCGCCTCGGAGAAGCCGTCCGGCGCCGAAGCCGTGTCGTCTCCGGCGGCCCCGGCATCCGTGGCGCCGAACGCCGTCGCGGCGAGACCCGCTTGCAGCAGCCGGCGCCGCTTGAGCCCTTGCCTGCGGCCGCGACCAGGATCAGCGCTCATCCTCTCTCTCCTCATAGGCGGTTGCGTTGCCGGGCCGTCCAGCCCGAGCCTGGAGTCTATGCGAGAATTGCCGGATCGTTACATGAGAAGCGCGCTGGGGCGGGCGGCCCGCGCGCAGCCGGCCGCGGAGGCTCGCTTGCCCGCCATGGACACGCGCGCACTCGCCCTTCCGGCTAAAAGGGCCGGACGCGTCACGGGAAATCGGACTGGACAAGGCCCCGCGGGCGGGGGCCGGGCTTACGTCAGGCCTTCTCGCTCGGCGCGCTTGCGCGCCAGCTTGCGGGCCCGGCGCACCGCCTCCGCCCGTTCGCGAGCCTTGCGCTCGGAGGGCTTCTCATAGGAGCGGCGCAGTTTCATCTCGCGGAAGATGCCCTCCCGCTGCATTTTTTTCTTGAGCGCGCGCAACGCCTGATCGACGTTGTTGTCGCGCACGACCACCTGGACCAGGGCCTGTCCTCCTTCCCGCTTGAGGTTGAGCAAACAACTTTTGGCTGGAGGCGTGTCTTCTAGCACAACGGCAGGGGGCCCTCAAGGGCGAAGTGCCAGGGAAGCGGCGGCTTTCCCGAGGGCTGCGGCTTTGACCCCGGCGTGCGGGCGACGCATAGTAGGGCCATGGCCATTCTCAAGATCGCCCGCATGGGCCATGCCGTGCTGCGCGAGCCGGCGAAGCCCGTCGCCGACCCCGGGAGTCCTGAAATCGTCCGCCTGGTGCGCGACATGGTGGAGACCATGGAGGACGCACCCGGCACCGGACTCGCAGCCCCCCAAGTCCATGTCCCCCTCCGCGTCGTCGTCTTCAAGGTGATGCCGGAGCGGCTTTCGGAGACGCCCGGCGACGAGCCCCAGCCGCTCACCTTTTTGATCAATCCGGTGATCGAGCCCTTGACCGAGGAGACCGCGCTCGGCTGGGAGGGCTGTCTTTCGCTGCCCGGCCTCATGGGCGCGGTGCCGCGCTTCACCCGCATCCGCTACCGCGCCCAAGGTCTCGACGGCGAGTCGGTCGAGCGCGTCGCCGCCGGCTTCCATGCCCGCGTCGTGCAGCACGAATGCGATCATCTCGACGGCATCCTCTATCCCGCGCGCATCACCGACTTCCGTCACTTCGGATTCGTCGAGGAGATGCGGCGCTTCGCCCCGCCGCTCGCCGAGGAGGCGTTATGACCAGGAAAGACGCTTTCGAGACCATGCGCGCGCGCATTCTCGAGAAGGCCCTCGTCCATGTGCCCTTCGAAGGCTGGAGCGAGACGGCCCTCATGGCAGGGGCCAAGGATGCGGGCTACGACTCGGCAATGGCGCTCGACGCCTTTTCCGGCGGGGTGCCGGATGCGATCGGCTATGCCTCGGAGCGGGCCGACCAGGCCATGCTGGCGGCACTCGAGAGCATCGAGGGGTTCAAAGAGATGCGCGTGCGCGAGCGCATCGCCGCGGCGATCCGCCGGCGCCTCGAGCTGAGCCACGGGGAGCGCGAGGCGATCCGGCGGGCCTTGATGGTCCTGGCCTTGCCGCACAACGCCCCCCTCGGGCTCAAGCTCCTCTGGCGTACGGTGGACGCCATCTGGTATGCGGCCGGCGACAGTGCCACGGATTTCAATTTCTACACCAAGCGCGCACTCCTCGCCGGCGTCTATTCGGCGACCCTGCTCTATTGGCTCAACGACCAATCCCCGGATTGCGGCGACAGCTGGGGCTTCCTTGAGCGGCGGCTCGACGAGGCGATGGGCGTGCCGCGCTTCTTCGCTCGCGTGCGCGATCGGCTGTCGGCGTTTCCCTCGCCCTTCCGTCCGCCGAGGCCGCATCGCCGGCGCTGGTAGGAGTCGGGCGAGAGCAAGTTCCGGCTGGATGGAATCGGTGCGGCCTTCGAGACGCGCCCTTCGGGCGCTCCTCAGGCTGAGGAGCTTCTTTGTGCCATCATGAGCTTGCCTCATGCTGAGGAGCGGTGCGAAGCACCGCGTCGCGAAGCACGCACCGCGCCTATGCAATCGGAACTTGCTCTAGAGACGACAAACGACGGACGACAGAGACGTTGCCGCCCTGCAAGCCCCTCTATTCCGTCTTCTGTCCTCTCTACTCCGTCTTCCGGTACAGCCTCGTCACGTGCCCCATCTTGCGGCCCGGCCGTGCAGGCGCCTTGCCGTAGAGATGAAGCTTGGCTGAGGGATCTGCCAGGACCTCCAGCCAGTCGTCGGCTTCATGCCCGATGAGGTTCTTCATCACCGCGTCCGAATGGCGCTCCGTCGAGCCAAGCGGCAGACCGCACACCGCGCGCACGAGTTGCTCGAACTGGCTCGTCGCACAGGCATCGATGGTCCAGTGGCCGGAATTGTGCGGGCGCGGGGCGAGCTCGTTGACGAGCAGCCGGCCGTCGCGCGTGACGAACATCTCGACGGCGACGAGGCCGACGAGCTCGAGCGCCTCGGCGATGTGGCGCGCGAGCCTTTCCGCCTCGATACGCAGGGCTTCCTCGATGCGCGCGGGTGCGGTGGTGGTGTCGAGGATGTGATTGACGTGCCGGTTCTCGACGGCGTCGTATGTCGCAACCGTGCCATCAAGCCCGCGCGCGACGATGACGGAGACCTCGCTCGCGAACTCGATGAAGGACTCGACCACGCCGCACTCGGCTCCCATCGCGGCCCAGGCCGCGTCGAGCGCCGTCCCCGCCTTGATGGCAACTTGGCCCTTGCCGTCATAGCCGAGCATCGCGCGTTTGAGCACGGCCGGGCGGCCGATCTCCCGCACGGCTCGGGCAAGCGCGCTCACGTCGGCGACCGCGCGGAAGTCCACGGTGGGGACGCCGATCCCCTTGAGGAAATCCTTTTCGCGCAGGCGGTTCTGGGCGATATGGAGCGCCTTCCAGCCGGGACGCACGGGCACCTTCGCTGCGAGCGTCTTGGCCGCCTCGGCGGGCACGTTCTCGAACTCGAAGGTGACGACTTGGACGGTGTCCGCAAAGGCGGCGAGCGAGACGGTATCTTCATAGGGAGCGATCGTGTGCGCCGCCGTCACTTGCAGGGCCGGCTCGTCCTCGCTCGGGCAATAAATGTGGCAGCTATAGCCGAGCCGCGCCGCCGCCATCGCGGTCATGCGCCCGAGCTGGCCGCCGCCCAGGATGCCGATGCGGCTTCCGGGAGGGAGGAGGGCCTCTCTCAGCCGGGCCGCCACGGGCGCTTCCGGACTCATGCCTCGGCCGGCCGCTCCTCGACCGCGGCCGTCTGCTGCGCGCGGTAGGCCTCGAGAGCCGCGGCGAGCGCCGGATCCGCGAGCGCCAGCACGGCGGCGGCGAGGAGGGCCGCGTTCACCGCACCCGCCTTGCCGATCGCCAGCGTGCCGACGGGAATGCCCGCCGGCATTTGGACGATCGAGAGCAGGCTGTCGAGGCCGGAGAGCGCCTTGCTCTCGATCGGCACGCCGAAGACGGGAAGGGGGGTCAAGGAGGCGGTCATGCCGGGGAGGTGTGCGGCACCGCCCGCACCCGCGATGATGGCCTTGAGCCCGCGCGCTTTCGCGCCCTCGGCATAGGCATAGAGCCGCTTGGGCGTGCGATGGGCGGAGACGATGCGGGTCTCGTGGGGCACGCCGAGGCGGGCGAGGGTGTCGGCGGCGTGGCGCATGGTGTCCCAATCGGATTGGCTGCCCATGACGATGCCGACGAGCGCCGGCGGCACTGGCTCCTTGCTGCGGCCCATTCCTCTTTTACGCTCCGTTGTCAAAGGCTTGTCTCTCCTGGGCCGGCCGCGAGGACGCGGCGCAGTTGCGCGGGGGAGGCGCAATTATAGGGAAGGGAACGTCGCTTTCAAGCAGCACCGCCGCGCGCCATCACGGCCGCTCGAGCCGCCGCCCGCGGCGGCGGCCTGCAGCTCCACGGGAGAGGACGTGCACTTTTCCGTTACGGATTGCATCAATTTGTGTTTAATGAGGCCGGGACATTTCCGAGGACTGCTTTGCCGCGTCGATGGCGTGCCGAGATGGGGAAACCCGACGACTGCGGCCGCGCCTCAAAAAGATCACAGGCTTCGCACGGAAAAATCTCCTCGGCCGGCGCATGTCGTCATGATGACAATCAAGTAATATGATGACAATCAAGAACAAAGGGGATACTCCGCGGTCTGCCCCGGCAAAAACGGGGCCGCCTTCCTCGGCGAACGGGGCCGAAGGCGCCGGCGCCGCCGCGATAGCCGGCGTTCCCGAAAACGAGCTCACGCCAACGGCGCGCGAGGCCATGCTCGGGCTTGTGACCGAGGTCGAGGAGCTGCGCCGCGATCTCAAGGAGGCAAGGGGCAGGGTCGGTTATCTCGAGCGGCTCGCCGACCAGGACAGCCTCGTTCCCGTCGTCAACCGCCGGGCTTTCACGCGCGAGCTTTCGCGCACAATGAGCTACGCGCGGCGCTACGGGGTGCCGTGCAGCATGCTTTATTTCGACCTGAACGAGCTCAAGGAGATCAACGATACCTACGGCCATGGCGCGGGCGACGCAGCCCTTGTCAGCGTCGCCGAGACCCTTGTCGCGAGCGTGCGCCAGTTCGACATCGTGGGCCGGCTGGGCGGCGACGAGTTCGGAGTCATCCTGGTGCATGTGGGCAGAGAGCCTGCGGCCGAGAAGGCGGCGAGCTTGGCCGCTGCGGTCGAGAGGAAGCCGCTCGTCTATCGCGGCAAGACGATTGCGGTCAGCGTCGCCTTCGGCAGCTATGAATTCCGTCCCGACGAGAACGTGGATCACGCGATCGATGCGGCGGACAAGGCGATGTATGCGCGCAAGAAGAGCCCGCCGGACGCGTGAGCAGGGCGCGCGCGAGGGTCGTCAGGCGATGATATCGGGGAGAAGCTGGCTCTCCAGCTTGGCGATCTGGTCCTTGAGCGCGAGCTTGCGTTTCTTGAGGCGCTGCATCATCAGCTGATCGTAAACGCCCCCCTCGCTCACCCGGGCGATGACCTCGTCCAAGTCTCGATGCTCGCTTTTGAACGCTGCGAGGCGCGCCTTGAGCTGGGCTGTCTCTTCCTCGGTCAACCGGCCGATGCCCCCCTCTCATCGTCCCCTGAACGAAATCTTACAGCAGCGCGGCCGCTCGCGAAATGCCCCCGCGGGCTCGCCCGGCGTTTTCTCTTCCGCGCGTCGTCGCCTGGGGCTCCCGAAAGCGAGAATTGCGCCCCAACTCAAGGCGTTGGATCGGCTTCGGGGTAGTGGGTCAGTTTGGCTGAATCCTCATCCTTCGAGACGCGTCGCATGCGCGACGCTCCTCAGGATGAGGACACCTTGGTTAGGGTTTCACCTCATCCTGAGGAGGGCCGAAGGCCCGTCTCGAAGGATGGGGTGAAACTGACCCATTA
>DATEQI010000196.1:0-2212 GCA_035272805.1 Alphaproteobacteria bacterium
AGCGGGATGCGCAAGGCTTCCGCCGCCAGCGCCACCGAGCTATCGAGACAGATCACCGGTCTTCCCGGTCGTGCCGCAGTTCCCGCTTGAGCTCCCGGAAGCGCATGATCGGCTTGCGCGGGGGCGGGCCGCCGCCGGCGACGGCGGGTGGCGTCAGCCAACCGGCGCGCACCGCCTCGGCCAGGAGCGCGTCGGCGAGGAGCGGGCTGCGGCCGGCCTGCGGCGGCACGATCTCCGCCACCACGCGGCCGCGGTCGGTGACCAGCACGGTCTCCCCACCCGCGGCAAGGCGGATATATTCGCTGAGCCTGTTCTTGAGCAGCTTGAGTCCGACGGAGCGCATGGAGAAAGTGGTAGCTACCGGATGCTACCAATGTCAATTATGGCGGGAAGGCGCGGCGGCGAGGTGTGGACCGGCCGCCCGCGCCGACGAGGTGACCGAATGAGGCGGCGCGATTTCATTGCCGTACTCAGCGTGCTGGCTATGGCCTGGCCGCTCGCTGCGCGCGCGCAGCAGAAGGCGATCCCAGTGGTCGGCTTCCTCAGCAGCGAGTCGCCTGCCCCGCTCGCGTCGCTCGTCGAAGCGTTCCGTCGGGGCCTCAAGGAAACCGGCGATGTCGAGGGCCGGGACGTCACGATCGAATACCGCTGGGCGGAGGGTCGATATGACCGGCTGCCGGCATTGGCCGGCGAGCTGACCGGCCGCGAGGTCGCCGTGATCGCCGCGACCGGCGGTATCGGCTCGGCCCTCGCGGCCAAGGCGGCGACCACGAAGATTCCCATCGTCTTCCTGAGCGGCGCGGACCCGGTCAGGTTCGGCGTCGTCGCCAGCCTCAACCGGCCGGGCGGCAACGTCACGGGGGTGAGCCTGTTCACCAACACGCTGGTGGCGAAGCGGCTCGAGCTGCTGCACGAGCTCGTGTCCTCGGCCGCGGTGATCGGCATGCTCGTGAACCCAAATTATTCGGATGTCGAAGCCGATACGAAAGACGCCGAGGAAGCGGCGCGCTCGCTCGGGAAGCAGCTCTTTGTCGTGAGAGCCGGGAGCGAGAGCGATTTCGACGCGGCCTTCGCGACGCTCGTCCAACAGAGAATCGGGGCACTCCTCGTCAACTCCGATCCGTTCTTCAACATCTGGCGCGACCAACTCGCGGCCTTGGCGGCGAGTGCGATGATTCCCGCCATCTACCAGTGGCGCGAATACGCCGCGGCCGGTGGCCTGATCAGCTACGGGACCAATCGAGCGGAGTCGTACCGCCAAGCCGGCATCTATACCGGCAGAATCCTCAAGGGTGCCAAGCCCGCCGACCTGCCGATCCTGCAGCCGACCAAATTCGAGCTGGTGATCAATCTCAAGACCGCCAAGGCGCTCGGCCTGACCGTACCCGCTTCGCTGCTCGCCTTGGCCGATGAGGTGATCGAATGAGGCATGCTTCAGCAGCCCTTCTCGCCTTGGCACTTTGCTGTGCATCGCTCGCGGCGGCGGCGCAGGAGGCGGGACGCGTGTACCGCCTCGGCTTTCTCCGGCTCGGCGCCAGCGATGGACGGCCGCCGCAAGTTATCGACGCTGTTCGTGCCGGCCTCGGCGAGCACGGCTTTGTCGAAGGGCGCAATCTCGTTATCGAGATCCGCGATGGCAAAGGGCATACGGCACTCCTCCCAGAGAAGGCCAGCGAGCTCGTGACATTTAAGGTGGACGCGATCCTCACGGCGGGAACGGCGGCGACGCTCGCCGCAAAAGCCGCGACGCAAAGCATTCCCGTGGTCTTTGCTACGGCAGAGAACCCGGTCGGGCGGGGCATCGTGACGAGCCTCGTCCGACCCGGCGGCAACGTCACCGGATTCTCGATCGAGCTCGGCCGCACCAAAGCGTTTGAATTTCTGAAGGAACTCGTCCCCGACCTGCACCGGATCGGCATGTTGTATGATCCGTCCAACATACCGGCGGACTATCTCCCCGGCTTCCTCGCAACACAAGCGAGGGGCGCCGAGGCGGTAGGGGCGACGCTGGTCGCTCAACCGGTAAAGGACGCCAACAACATCGACGCGGCTTTCGCAGCACTGCTGAGCCAGAAGGTCGATGCGGTCCTCATCAACAACGACGCCTCGTTAGTGAACCTACGCGGGCAGCTCGCGGCTCTCGCGCTTCAGAGCGGCCTGCCGACCGCTTGCACGGAACGGCTGTTTGCCGTGGCAGGGTGCCTTTTTTCCT
>DATEQI010000197.1:0-14866 GCA_035272805.1 Alphaproteobacteria bacterium
ACGCTCCAGCGTATTCTCGGCAAATACGCACCGCGGGAATAGCGCTAGCCGGCTCAAGCACCGCTCGCGGCCGCGCCTGCGTTTTGCGACTTTTTTGCAGATTGCATTTGCAGAATGGCAAGCGCAGGGATCGCAGCTCCAGCCCGACCCTTGCAAAACGTGCCCGCCCCCCGCGCAGCCAAGCTCCGCCGAGAGCCGTGCTCCTCGGGGGCAGGGCATCGTGTAATACTAAATCTAGAGGACAACACATAGTAAACACAACATATTGTGGGTCAGCTTCACCTTCAGACTATCGCGTCTGGCTCGAGTGGGCGCGCACGCTGCTCACGAGCAGGGCGGATGGCGCCCTTCGCCTTGCCCGGCACGCATGGTGCAAAGCAAGGCTCGCGGCCCAAGCTCTGCGAGGAGCTTGGGCACGTAAGCTGCCGGACCGTCAAAGACGAGCTATTCTTGTCACGAGTCTTGGCAGCGCGTATAAAAAGGGATGCGCGAGAAATAGTTAGCCAAGGAGGCCATGAGGATGGTCGAGAACTTCATCCGGAACAATCGCGCGATCGGCGGATTGGCCTTTGGCGGAATGCTTGGCCTCTCCCTCGCGCTTGCAGGACCGGTCTTGGCTACGGACGCGCCGGCCGGCGCCCCTGCGGGTGTCGCCCCTGTCACCGCGACCGATATCCCCTCCGGCACCGCCGCCGGCACGGGCACGAATGCCGCCCCCAACGCTGCCCCGGAGAATGCGGGCGCGCCTGCGGGCGAGGCCGCAGCGGCCCCGGAGAAGCCGTACATCGGCCCCTCGGCCAAGCCAGCCGATATCCCTGCCGGGGCGGTCGTTCCCAAGGCGACGGCGCTGCCGATTCCGCCGCCGGCGCCGACTTTGGCCGAGTTGCCGGCAATCCAGATTCCTCCGGAGGTGGCCCAGGCGGCCATTGATGAGAACCCCGCCGGAGATGCCAAGGTGCGGGATTTCCTCGTGGCCGACCACTCGGACGCCCAGCTCATCGAGGACCGTGCGCGGGCGCTGGTGCGCGACCTCTTCAACAATCCTGCCGCCCAGGACAAATTCTTGGACATCTCCCAGCGCGTTGCCGAGCTCACGGGTAATGTCGTGAAGGAGGTCGAGGCCGGCCAGATTCAGAAGGTGGCGGTCGACAAGCGCTACCTGCCCGGGCCCAACGACAAGGCCGTCAAGTTCGGCGCCGCCGATACGTCGTTGCCCTCCGGTTTCGAGCTGCTGACTCCCCAGGATCCGCGCCTCAAGGGGGTGAACATGCGCGTCATCGCCTTGGCGCAGGGCGACCCGATGACGGGCAGCGGGATCGTCGGCGTGCGCAGCTTTCAAATCGATGTGCCGAGTGGGGACTATCGCGTGATCCTGATGACGGCCGACTCGGGGCAGCCGGATACGGCCGAGGCTCCGTTCGGCGCCGAGGTCACGGTCAATTCGGTCGCGCAAAAAGTGGCCCTCACCGATCCGAACAAATGGACCGGGAACGGCACCCTCTCGACGCCGCCTGCAGCAGCACCAGCACCTTCGGGGACGCTCCCGGGCGCGCCGCCGGCCACCGACACGCTCCCCGGCACCAACAACCAGGGCGGCGTCACCACGCACCAGGCCAATGGCTCGGGCGCGGGTGGCGGCGGCGCCATCGTCGTGACGACGCATGTCGACAACAACCGGCTCGACGTATCCTTTACCCCGCCGAGCGATAAGCCGAACCAGCAGACCTTCATTGTCGGGATGATCGCCGAGTCGACGACCCACCCCTCCGGCCTTCAGGGGGTGATCAATCCTTTGGATGTCCAGAGCGTCATCATGGGCGATGCCACCAGCCTGTTTAACCCGCAAGCTGGCGGCCCCGGCCAGGGCGGCGCCACCGGGGCGATCCTCGACCCGCAAGGCACCACGACGCCGCCCTCTTACCAGAACGGCGTGCCGCCGGGCAGGCCCCCGCAAACCGCCACGACTCCGCCGGTAACCACCACGCCGACGCCGCAAACCACCACGACGCCGCCTTTCCAGAACACGGTGCCGTCGGCCAGCCCGTCGTGACGCGCGAGCCGGCAATCGACGCCCCCCTCTGACGCTGCGGGCCGACGGTTGGGAAACAGCCGTCGGCCCGAACTTTCAGGAAAATCATCACGATGTGTTGTGGTGCCGACACAACGCCCGGGATTCGGCCGGCGGGGGCGCCGTGCCGGTCGGATGGTCATTGCGGCCCGGGTTTCGAAAAGGCATAATAAAATGAAAGGGTAGTGCGCGATCAATTGAGGAGGGGTCGTGAGGCGGGGGGCAGTGCGCGGGCGTTTAGGATTCATCTCAGGCGCCCTATTGGCGCTTTTCATGACGAACGCCGCATGGGGACAGAGCCCTGATTTCCCGAGCGCCCAGGTCGAATCCGTCACGGGTCGGCAGCGTACGGACTTTCAGACGCTCGGAATCGAAGTCGGAAATTTCATTCTCCACGGCGCCCTCCAGGGCGAAGGCGAATACGACAGCAACGTCTTCCTCACGCCGAGCGCGCAAGGCGATTTCGTGCGGCGCCTGAAGCCCAGCCTCGGTCTGGCCGGCGAGGTCGAGGACACGACCATTCAGGTGAACGCCGACGCCGAGGCGGCGTGGTACAAGCAGTATCACGCCAACAACTACATCGACTTCAACGCCGTCGCCAGCGCCAAGCACGACATCACTGATGAAAGCAACATCACGCTGACCGCCCGCGAGGCGCGCATCCACGAGATGCGCGGCACGGTCAACGATCCCGGTACGGCGTGCGGGCCGAACCAGTACGATCTCACCGTGCTCACGGCCCAGCCGCAATTCAGCGCCGCGCCCTATATCGGGTCGTTCAAGATCGAGGGGCGCTATTTCGATTGGCTGCCCAATTGCGGCATCTCGAACAGCGACCGCAGCGACCGCGAGGCCTACGTGAATACCCGCGAGGGCTATCAATTCGACAACGGCATCACGGCCTTCATCGAGCCGAGCTATGAAATCCACCAATTCATCAAGCGCATCGACCGCGACGGTCTCAATCACGACTCGCAGACCTACCAGGGCCTCCTGGGGCTGAGTTACGACGCGCTGCAGAACGCCAATCTTGAGTTCAGCGCCGGTTATTTCTACGAAACCTTCTTCGCCAAGCACCAATTCCTAGGCACCGAGCCGGTCCCCGGGTCTTTCAGCGGCTGGTCGGTGCAGGGTACGGGGCTGTGGAATTTCACCGAGGACATGACGCTGACCGGCTCGATCAGCCGGAACCGGACGGACGTGCTTCCCTTTAACTTCGTCATCGACACGACCGTGGACGAGACCACGGCCGCTCTGTTGCGCCTGGATTGGGAGGCCACCGACCATCTCGTGGCCTATATCCTCGCCAACGACCACTACGACCAGTACCCCGGGACGTCGCTCAATGAGAACACCGTTTCAGCGAGCGTGGGCGGCACCTATTATGTGAATCAGTACCTTTCTTTCGAGGTGCAATATGTCTACGCCGTCCGGGACTCGTCGCTCTCCACGCGCAACTATACCGACCACCAGATATTCTTCCGGGTGAACGGGCAATACTGAGTGCGAGTTTCAGGCGCTGAACCCAGGCGTGTCCATGACAAGGCGCACACCGCTTATCGAGTTGGCCCGATCGGCCCTTCTGCTCGGAGCCTTTGCCCTGGCACTCGTCGCCGGCGGCTGTGGCCGTTCCAGCGGCCCGGCGTCGTCTACCGGTGACGCGAAAGGCGATGACAGCGGGCAGAAGGCTATGGCGGAGTACAAGCTGCAGGAAGGCGACGAGCTCACCATCGCGGTATTCGGCCAAGCCGACCTTTCCGGCAAGTTCGGCATCGATAACAACGGCAACTTGATGCTGCCCCTCGTCGGTCAACTCCCTGCCGAGGGCCGCACGGCACCTCAGGTGCAGGAGGCCTTGACCGAGGCCCTCAAGGCCTTCCTGGTCAACCCGAAGGCCACCGTGCAGGTCGCCACCTACCGGCCGTTCTACATCCTGGGCGAGGTCAATAAGCCCGGCAGCTATCCCTACACTTTCGGCATGACGGTGCGCCAAGCCGTCGCCACCGCCGGCGGCTACACCAAGCGGGCCAGGACCGGCACCGTCGAGGTCTTCCACTCGGGCGAGACCGACAAGGATGCCACGGAATCCCCGGAGGATTATCAATTGCAGCCGGGCGACACCGTGCAAGTCGAGAAACGCCTGTTCTAATTTTTCCCCATTTGACATATTCTTCCCTGCCGGCGGAGGCTCCGCCAGACGCCCTTTTGGCATGCCGATTGTATGGATTCCGGCCGCGGAGAGGGTGAGACCCCGCAGCGTCAAGGAATGCCGGCGGGAGGGATAGCGGCGTTGCATCCTGCACTGCAGAATGCGACGGCGCCCGGCTCCGGCTAGGGAGGGCTCCCGACCACCCGCCCGGCCGGGGGCCGGGAAGGACGCAAAGACGCGCGAGCAGCCGCGGCGCGCGGAGAGCGATTTGAGGCGCGGCTTTCATGCAGGTATGTCGATGACGACGATTACCCGTCTTCCTGTGCCCAGCGGCGAGGATCCCGGTCCGGAGAGCGGATTTGGCCTCGCCGCACCCGCGGATACGGCGCTCGACCTGCGGCGCATCCTCTCCATCCTCAAGCGCCGCAAGGTGATGATCCTGGGCGTGATGTTCGTCGTCACCAGCCTCGCCGCTCTGGTCGTCTCCCAGCTGACCCCGCTCTACCGCGCCGAAGTCACGCTGGTGGTGGAGAGCAACCGCCAGAACATCGCGCCGATTCAGGCGGTCGTGCAAGGCCTCAATCCCGATCTCATGACCAACGAGACCGAAGCGGCGATCCTCACCTCGCGCGAGCTTGCGGCCAAGGCCGTCGAGCGCCTCAACCTGGTGAATAATCCGCTCTACAACCCGGATCTGCTGCCCAAGAAAGGGCTCTTGAGCGCCATCTTCGATCCGATCACGGAGGCGGTCATGGGCGGCGCGGGCCTCTCTCCCGAGGCGGCCGGCATAGCCCCGGAGGAAAAGCGCCGCACGCTCGTGCAAGCGACGATCGACAAATATCTGCGCGCCCTCAGCGTGACCGCGTCCGAGCGCAGCCGGGTGCTCACGCTGCAGTTCGTCTCGCCCGACGCGCGCCTGGCGGCCCTCGGTGCCAACACCACCTCCGAGCTCTACATCCTCGATCAGCTTGCCGCCAAGGGCGAGACGACCTCGCGCGCCTCCGACTGGCTCAAGCACCACGCGGAGGAGCTGCATGAGCGGGTCATCGAGTCCGAGCAGAAGCTCGAGGACTACCGCCGGCAGTCGGGGATCGTCGATACGGGCGGCGCGTCGGTCTACCAGTCCCAGCTGGGACGCCTCAACGAGGAGCTGGTGCTCGCCCGCACCAAGCTCGCCGAGTCCGACGCGCGCGCCCGTCAGGTCCAGGAGCTGGTGAAGAGCGGCAACCTCGACACGGCGGCGGCGGTGCTCGACAGCAAGATCATCCAGAGCCTGACCGATCAAGAGGCCCAGGTGTCGCGCAAGCTCGCCGAGCTCAAGACCCAGCTCAAGGACACCCATCCCCAGGTAAAGCTGACCGAGCACGAGCTCGCGGACATCAAGGGCAAAATCTCGAGCGAGGTGCAGAAGATCGCAGCCAATCTCAGCAACGAGCTGACCATATCGCGCGCGCGCGCCGGCGACCTCGCCGGGCAGGTGGCCAATATGGAGCGCAAGGTGGGGCAGCAGAACGAGTCCGAGGTCACCCTCCGCTCGCTCGAGAGCGAAGTGAAGGCGAACAAGACGCTCTACGAGACGCTGCTTGGCCGTCTCAAGGAGACCGATGTCCAACAGGACGCGTCCATGCAGCAGCCGGATGCGCGCATCATCTCGCGGGCGACCGTGCCGAGCATCCCCTACTATCCGCGGCGCGGGCTGTTGATCATGGCGGCCCTCGTCGTCTCCGCCGCCCTGGGCATGGCGTTGGCGCTCGTCGTCGAGCATCTCGACTCGGGCTTCCGCAGCCTCTCGCAGGTCGAGAGCCTTACCGGCATGCCGACCTTGGCGTTGGTGCCGAAACTCAAGGACGTAGCCGGCGAGAACGCCCGGCCGCACCAGATCGCGGTAGAGCGCCCGAACTCGAGCTACGGCGAGGCGATCCGGACGATTCGAACCGGGCTCCTCTTGAGCCACCTGGATCACCCGCCCCGCACGGTCATGGTCTGCTCATCGGTGCCGGGGGAGGGCAAGTCCTCGGTCGCACTCTCGCTTGCCTGTTCTGCCGCGCGCTCGACGCAGAAGGCGATCGTGATCGATTGCGACCTGCGGCATTCCAGTCTGCACAACTATCTCGGGTGCCCGAACAAGATCGGACTCACCGACTACCTTGCCGGCCAGGCGAGCCTCGAGGACGTGGTGGAGATCGACCCGCACTCGGGCGTGCACTTCATCACGGCCGGCTCGCGCGCACCCAACCCGGTCGATCTCCTCGGCTCCCAGGAGATGAAGAAGCTGCTCACGCGGCTCTCTTCGCTTTACGATCTCGTGGTGATCGATTCGCCGCCGCTCCTGCCGGTGTCGGACGCGATGGTGCTTGCGCGCGCCGTGGACAAGACGATCTTCCTCATTCGCTGGGAGAAGACCAAGCGGGAGGCGGCGCTTTCAGGACTCAAGCTCCTGATCGAGGCCGGCGCCAACGTCGCGGGCATTGCCCTCACCCAGGTGGACGTGCGCAAGCATGCGACCTACGACTATTCCGACTCCGGCTACTACTACTCGAGCAGCTACAAGAACTATTACATAGAATAGCCCGGGCCCCGAGGGCGCTTGTGCCGCAACGAACGCATCTGGCATCGACCGCGCTCACGCTCGCCGGCGGCGGGCTGCTCATAGCGCTCTCGCTCCCGCAGCTCACCGGAGGGCTCAAGCTCCTTTCGCAAGAGCGCACGCTCGACAATATCGCGGGCGGCAATTACACAAGGCCGCTTTCGCCCGCGGAGGTCAGCTATGCGGCGGCGCGCTGGGGCGAAGCCGCTCCGCTCATCGAGGACAGCGATACCTGGGCCGGCTACGGCGACGTATTGCTCGCTGCGGCCGCCGGCTCGGGGTACGACCCGGCAAGGCGCCGCCGGCTCGTCGAGGCCGCGGGCGACGCCTACCGCAAGGCGTTGGCGCTGGGCCCCGCCAATGCGCGCGCCTGGACCATGCTGGCCTTCGCCCGCTTCGCGGACGGCGCGGCACCGGCGGAGCTCTTCCCGCTCTTGCACATGTCGCTGCGCACGGGGCCGCGCGAGCCGGGCCTCTCCTTCCCTCGCCTCGACATCGCGCTCTATTACTGGCGCCTGCTCGATCCGCCGCTGAAGGTCGCCATGCAGGACCAGTCCCTGATCGCGGCCAACGACAACCCCCGCCGCCTCGCCGAGCTCACCCACCGCCGCTATATGCTCGGCCCCGTCCGCGACATGCTTGGCGTCAGCCGCTACCTCAAGTGGCGCTTCGACGACATATACTCCCGCCTTTACCCGTGAGCGGGCCGGCACAGCGAGAGATCGCTCAAGAGCTCGTGTCCGCGCGGCTCGCCCCGCGCGTCGGGCGCGCATCGCCTGCGCCGGCGACTTGCCTGCGCCCGCGACGGGAGGAGAAGGCAATGCGGCTCAAGAGCGACCCTCCCTCGGCGCTCCCCGCCCCTCTTTCTGCGCCCCGGCGCGTGGAGAAGGACTGGGCGTAGGCGGCACCCATGAGAAGCGCGTAGGCCACCGCGACCGCCGGTATCTGCAGGCTGAAATCGACCGCGGAATGAAGCGCCATGAGTGCCGTGGCGCCAAGGCCCGCGGCGGGGTAGACGAAGTCGCGTTGGCGCGTGAGCAGCCCGCGCGCGCATACCACCACGATGCCGATCAGGATGGCGAGCATGAGGAAAAACGCCGGCAAGCCGATCTCGAGGGCCAACTCGAGGTAGGTATTGTGCGCGCGGTCGAAGGTGGCGACGAGATAGTCGAGCCGATTGTCGCGGTACATCTGGAAGGTGTCGTGGAAGCCGCCGAGGCCGACGCCGAGAAGCGGGTGGTCCCCGATCGCGCGCAAGGTGAGCGCGTAGATGATTCCACGCCCGGTCTCGTTGCCGGCATAGTCGCTCAGCCGGCCGATGAGGCCGCTGCCGCTGAAGCTCACCAGGATTACCGCTCCGATCACGAGCGAGAGGGCAAAGATCGGCAAGCGGCCGGCGACCCGCCGCTGGCGCCCGGCCAATCGCATCGAGAAGGCAAGCGCGAGGGCGCCCGCGAGCGTGGCGCCGAAGCCGCCGCGAGACTGAGTGAAGAGCAGCGCCGTGGCGATGACGATCGCCGAAACGAGCAGCAGATAGGGGCCAAGTGTCGCCGTCTCGACGAAATGCAGCAAGCCGAAGCGGCTGAAGATGCCGTGGCGCAGGCTCTTGTCGGATAGGTGGTAGAGCAACGCCAAGGTGGCGATCAGCGTCAGCCCGCAATAGGCGGCGAAGCTGTTGCGATTCACGAAGGTCGAGGTGAGCGAGCCTGGATAGGCCCATTTCTGGTACCACAGCACCATGTCGAAATGGCCGAGCTGAATGGCGAGCCCGTAGACCGCGTAGATCGTCCCGGCGATGGCCAGAGACCATAACGCGAGTAGCGCATGCGCGCGCGTGCGGCAGAGCTGAATGGCGAGAAAGAAGACGCCCGCATAGCTGATGAGGCGGAGGATCGTCTCGCGCGCCGCCCCCGGATCGATGGCGACGGAGCCGCTCAGCGGCGTGCCGAGCAAGCCGCTCGCCTCGCGCCAAAGGGGATTGTGCCAGGATGCGGGCGTCATCGTGCTTTGCTGCACGAAGAACCACACGACGAGGACGGCGAAGGCGACGAGAGCCGCACCGTAGCGGCGCCATTCGAGCTGAATGAGACTCCTGTCGAAAAGGGCCGCGAGCGAAAAGGCGACAAGCTGGATACCGACGCTGAGGCCAAGCAGGCCCCAGGCCCATGGCCGATTGCTGGCAAGCGGCAGCGGCGCCAGCCCGACGGTGATCACAAGAGCCCAGAAAAGTATGTTCGCCATGCGGGGACCGGGTGGCCTCACGGACGAGCGCCTACTTGAACAGCTGGCTCAGTTGCTCCATGAGCTGCGCTAAGAAGGAGCCCGAGCCTCCGCCGCCCATGCTGAGCGCCGCTTGCAACAGATAGAGCGATAGCAGAATCGGGATTCCCACCACCAGGCAAAAAATGAC
This sequence comes from Alphaproteobacteria bacterium, assembly GCA_035272805.1. Lineage (GTDB taxonomy): Bacteria > Pseudomonadota > Alphaproteobacteria > JACZXZ01 > JACZXZ01 > DASPPM01. The sequence goes on from DATEQI010000197.1 coordinate 9,215, forward strand.
GGTGATGATTGCATTCCCCAGGCTCGCGAGCGGGTGGCGATCGCGCTCCTGGGCGCGGCGCTCGGGGGGGCGCTGCTCCCGGCCGGCCAGAAAGACGAGGTAGAAGCGACGCCAAAGCAAGGGAAACGACCAGCGGATATCGATCGTATGCGAGCCCCAGGTGCGGGCGCCGAAGGCCAACTTGATCGCGGCGAGCTGGGCCGGCGTGAAGCTCTGGGCGACCGAGGGATGGATGCGGCTGAAGAACTTCTCGAGGAAGGGATCGCTCGGCTCATCCTTGACCATGCATCGTACTCCCGCTCGTTTTCGCCGCAGTGACGCCGTCGCCCTCGGCCGGCGTCGCGATTCGCTTAGTAGGCGTTCTCGTGCACGAAGCCCACGAAGAGGGTGAGAAAGAGAATCTTGAGGTCGAGGAAGAGCGACCAATGATCGATGTAATAGAGATCGCATTGCACGCGCAGCTGCATCTTGCGCAGACTGTCCGTCTCGCCCCTGAGCCCGTTGATTTGCGCCCAGCCGGTGATGCCGGGCTTGACGCGGTGGCGGCCGAGGTAGTCGTCGATGGTCTTGGCGAACTGCTCGTTGTGCTGGACCGCGTGGGGACGAGGGCCGACGAGGGACATGTCGCCCTTGAGCACGTTGAAGAGCTGAGGCAGCTCGTCGAGGCTCGTGCGCCGCAGTAGGCCGCCCAGGCGCGTGATGCGCGGATCGTCGCGCGTCGCCTGCCGAACGTCGCCCGCGCGCGCCGCCTCTGCGACCATGGTGCGGAACTTGTAGACGGTGAATTCGTTGTTGTTGAAGCCGTAGCGCTTCTGCCCGAAGAGCACGGGTCCTGGGCTGTCGAGCCTGATCGCGATCGCAATCAGCGCCATCAGCGGCAGCACGAGGATCAGGATGATGCCGGCGATGATCCTGTCCTCGAGGGACTTGAGCACCAGATTCCAGCCGTGGAGCGGCCGCTCGAAGACCCCCAGCATGGGGATGCCGCCGAGCGTCATGAAGCCGCGCGTCGGTATGTCGAAGCCGGCGGCCTCCGGGCACAGCCGCACATTCGCCGGCAGCGTCTTGAGCTCCTTGAGGAGCGCGGTGATGCGCTCGCTTTCCTGCCAGGACAGCGCGATCACTACTTCGTCGACCGGATCTTGGCGAAAGCGCGCGAGAAGGTCGGCGATGGTTCCATTCACTCTCACGTCTTCGTCGCCGGCATCCGACTTCGGCGCGCGGTCGTCGTAGACGCCGACGAACTCGTATTGCTCATCCTCGCGGGCGAGCAGGCGGCGGCGCAAACGCGCGGCGAGCGGCGTGGCGCCCACGATCGCGATCTTCACGCGCAGCAGGCCGCGCCGGCGCCATCTCGCCAGTTGCCAGTAGACGGCGACGTGCGCAAACACCATGGCGAGAAACGCCGTCACCGCCCACAGCGCCAGCCAGACGCGCGAGAACTCGTCCGAGCTCTTTGTAAAGTAGGCGAGCACGATAAGGGTCAGCACGACGCCGACCCAGCAGGCGAGAAGTTGGCCGATTTGGAAGCCGAGCTGCTGGAGGTTCGCGAGCGTATAGACCTTGCCGACGTGCATGACGTTGAGGGTGAGGATGCCGCCGGCAAGAAAGGCGATGATGTAATAGCCGGGCACATCCCACGTGTCGTGGCGCAGCCAGTAGCCGATCGCCCCTGTGAGGATGACCAGCGCCACGTCGGCGACGCGCAACACCCCCATCAAGAACGTCGGCGCGTCCGATGCCATCGCCATTCCGCGCGCGCTCACGCCATCTCTCCTCAAGGAGTGCCATGGCCACGGGCCGGGGCCTCGCGCGCCCGCTGCCGCGGGCGCCCGCGAGCTTGCCTCCGGCCCCTGCCCCGGCCGACGGCATGTGTCGAAAAGAGTAGCATTAACAAGACCAAAGCACTAGCCGCGATGGATCCACAAGTACTGCTCGTTGATCGAATAGGTGGGGCGGTAGTGCACGATGCTCCTGGCGTTCACGACCTGGTTCTTGATCTGGTTGTCGAGCACAAGCGCCTGGCCGTCGAGGTAGACGACGAGAATGGCGTGGTCGACCCTGAGGTTGAGATCCTTGAGCACGACGATGCGCAGCTCGCCGACCGCCCAGCCGAGAAAGCGCAGCGACCAGTATTTCGCGACTGCGTAATCCCGGCACATGCCGCGCTTGTGGAGGAACTCGAGCGGGGTCTCCCAGATGAGGTCCTGGAGATAGGGGACGTTGTTCATGAAGTCGTTGACCTGCTTGAGCTGGCTCATCTTGTCGAGGGTCTTGATGCTCAGCAGGAAGGGCGTCCAACGCTTGAGCTCGCACAAGTTGAGGGGGGCATTCTCGCAGACGTCGGCGAACGGCTCCGGGGTCTCGTTCATCCGCTCCATCACGCCGCCCCATTGCGGCAGCACGGTGCGCAAGTTGGCGCTGTCCATGCGGGTCTCGCTGGAGCCGAAAAGCTGGGGATAATCGACGGCGCGGGCGGCTTTAGGCAGTGCCGCCGCGAGGACGAGGGCGGCCGCGACGCCGTATGCTGCAATGCAGCATAGACGTCTCGTCGCCCTCGTTCTGATCGCCGCCTGAAAGCCCAGCATGACGCTATCTTGCTCCCCTTGGGGCTGCCGGAGCCCTCTCTCGCACGCGCAAGCGCCCGCGCGCGGCGCCGGGCCAGCGCACCCTGGGCGCCGCTCCGGACCGTGCCCGTTCCCCCGCAGCAGGGTCAAGCGAGCAAATCCGCGCCGCGGCGCCGCTCTTCCTGGGCCGCGGCAGGCGCCAGCGGCGGCCCCGCAGAGGCACTCTCCGGCCAGCGGGCTCTGCCCATCCATAAGTGTTGAAAATAAAAAGATGATAACGAAATGACGCGGTCCCGCGAGGCCGGGTCAGCCGCGACGATAGAGCCAGAAGGCGTGCTCCGTGACCGCGTATACGGGGCGATAGTCGACGATGCTCTTCGCATCCACGAGGTAGCCTTTGTGCAGATTGTCGAGCACGAGGCTCTGACCGTTGATGTAGACGACGAGAACGGCGTGGCTGGTCGGCCTCCCCGTTTGGCCGTCAGGCATGTCGAGAATGTCCAAGACCACGATGCGCAGGCGCTCCGACGGCCAGCCGAGATAGCGCAGCGACCAGTACTTGGCGACCGCATAATCCCTGCACATCCCGAATCTGCGGAGGAATTCGAGCGGCGTCTCCCAGACGGCGTCCATCAGATAAGGGACATTGTTCATGAAGTCGTTGATTCGCTTGAGCTGGGTCATCTCGTCGAGACCCTTGAGGCCGGCGAGGAACGGGGTCCATTTCTGCAGCGCACAGAAGCTCAAGCGGGGGTCCTCGCAGCGGCTATCGAACGGCTCGGGGGTCTGGTTCATGCGGTCGATCACGGCGGCCCATTGGGGCAGCAGCTGACGCAAGTTGGTCGCATTCATTTGCACGCCGATGCTGCCGAAGAGGCTTTCGCCTTCCAAGGCCCGCGCCGGCCCCGATGATGCGAGCAAGAGAGCGAGTGCGGCGGCGCAGGCTGCCGGGCGCCGCCTCGAGCGCAGGCCGCCCGCCGTGATCCACGCTCCGATCATCGACATTCCACGCCCTACCTCGTGGCCGAGGGCGATTCCCGCGGCCCGAAACTTGTGTTAAACCTGGGCCACCCTGCTGCCGAACCTTTCTCTGCCGGCCGGTGCCGATCCGATCATACTATGACAAGACCCAGGCCGCGCATGGCTGGGGCATGTGGAGACAGCGTCCGAGGCCCTATGTCCGATTTACTGAATTCCGAGCCGAAAGGAAAGCGTTGGCGCGTCAGCGCCGGCGTCGTTCTCACCGCGGCGGGGATCTTGCTGGTTGCCGCCCTTGGGGTCTGGCAGGTCTTCCGCTTCGTCGACGACTTGCGCGAGCGCGATCTGCGCACCTGGCAGGACCGGCTCGGCCTCGTCGCCGATAGCCGCAAGGACGCCGTGGAGGCCTGGCTCGCCCAGCAATGGCAGAACTTGAGCGATGTCGCCGACAGCGATTCCGTGCGGCTTTTCGTGACCCAGGTCAAGCTCGCAGGGGGCGATATAAGCAAGGTACAGGACGGCGAGGCCCAGGCCGAATATCTCCAGAACATGCTCATCGTGAGGGCCGACGGCGCCGGCTTCAAGGCCCCCGTGCTCGGTCCCGAGGTCCCCGCCGACGTGCAGCGCATCGGGCTCGCGGGAATGGCCGTTCTCGATCTCGACGGCAAGACGCTGGTGGCGACCCGCAGCATGCCGGCGGCCGATCTGGCCACGCGCGAGTTCGTCGCCTCGGCGGGCAAGGGCCGGCACGCGCTCCGCGATATCTTCCTCGACCCCGCCAAGCAGCCCGCCATGGGCTTCCTCGTGCCCATCTATGCCATCCAGGCGGAAGCGTCGGCGGAGCAGCAGGTGGGCTGGGTCCTCGGCATCAAGGAGGTCGGCAGCGAGCTCTATCCCAAGCTGAAGCAGCCGGGCGATATCGAGACGGCCGAGGCCGTGCTCGTGCGCCAGGAGGGTGCGGTCATCCGCTATCTCTCCGCGCTCCAGGGCAACAGGCCTTTGCTGTCGTTCGCGCTCGCGACCAATACGCCTGATCTTGACGCCGCCGCCGCGATCGCCGCACCCGGCGGCTTCGAGATCAAGCGCGATTACCGCAATATTCCCGTGCTGTTCATCAGCCGGAAAATCGAGGGCACGCCGTGGCTGCTGATCTACAAGGTGGACCGCGCCACGGCACTCGGCGCCAGCGATCGGCGCGCGCGGGATTTGCTTGCGGTCTTCCTGCTCGCGATCCTTCTGCTTACCGCCGGCATCATCGCCATCTGGCGCCACGGTGCCTCCCAGCGCGCCTCCGAGTCCGCTCGGCGCTACCGCGCGCTCGCAGAGCGCTTCGAGCATCAGGGCAATTTCCTGCGCCTCGTGACCGACAGTCAGCCCAACGCGATCTTCATCGCCGACGAAGGGTCGCGCTACCGCTTCGCCAATCGCAAGTCGGCGGAGGAGGCGGGCATCTCGGCCGCCGACATGATCGGCAAGACGCTCGCCTCCGTGCTCGGACCCGATGCCGCCAAGCGCCTCGAGCGGCTCAACCGCGAGGCACTCGAGGACGAGAAGATGGTCTCGGCCCTTCACCGCCTGGGTGCGGGACGCACCCTTCGCGTGCTGCAAAGCGAGCATATTCCCCTCACCACCATGCTGGACATCGTGCCGCGCGGCGTCCTCGTCGTCGAGCAGGACGTGACGATCGCGGTGGCCGAGCGGGAGCGGCGCGAGCGCACGCTCGCCAAGCTGGTGAAGAGTCTCGTCAGCCTGGTCGACCGGCGCGATCGCTATGCCGCGGACCACTCCTCGCGCGTGGCCACCGTGGCGCACGCGATCGCGAGCGAGATGGGCCTCGATCCGACGCTGGTCGAGACCGCGGAAACCGCCGGCAATCTCATGAACCTCGGCAAGATCCTGGTGCCGGTCGACATCCTCACCAAGGAGAGCCGCCTGAGCGAGGAGGAGATCGAGCACGTGCGCGACAGCCTCGATGCGACTGCCGACTTCCTCGAGGGCATCGAGTTCGACGGCCCGGTGGTCGAGACCCTGCGCCAGTGCCGCGAGAACTGGGACGGCTCGGGCCGGCCGCGCGGCCTCGTGGGCGAGGCCATCCTGCCGACGGCGC
>DATEQI010000198.1:0-3441 GCA_035272805.1 Alphaproteobacteria bacterium
ACCCATGACCGACCATCGGCCTCCTCCTCCTGAGCCGGAAGGCTGCCTGACCTATTCGCGCGCGTCGAGGTACAAGGGCGGCACGCTGATCGCGGAGGACGTTCACGACCTCGAGACGCACCGCCGGCGCATCGCGGATCCCGACGGGTACCGGCTCGCCGAGTGCCCGCGCTGCGGGGGCCGCGTGCTGCACGTTCACGACTACCCTCGGCGCAAGCCTCGTGGCGAGCCCGGCTTGCCGCGGGAGATCCCCGTCGTGCGGTACATCTGCACGGAGCCGGACTGTGAGGCGACGTGGCGCATCCTGCCGGCGTTGCTCGCGCGCCACCTGTGGCGGGTCTGGTCGACCATCGAGCAGACGGTGAGCACGCCCTCGCCGCCGAAGCCCTGTGCGATGCCGGTCCCCGAGCAGACGGCCCGGCGGTGGCGAGCGCGCCTCGCCTCGGCGGCCAGGCAGATCGTCGTGCTGCTCGCAACCAGCGGCGGCGTGCTGCTCGAGGCGATCGCGAAGCGCGTGGGCCTCGAGAGCGCGCGCGTGGAGCTGGTCGACGTTCATGCGCAGATGGCGGGGGCGCCGCCGGGGCGCCGGCTCGCCGATCTCGCTGCGCTCGTCCACCGACTCGAGCGGGGGATTCGTCTCATGTGACGCTCGGTGAGTGCCGCGTGCCCGTGGGACGGCGCGGCGGTCTCGTACGATCCCACCGTTTGTGGTGGGCCCCTCTCGGTATTCAGGGCCCATGGACGACAAAACGAAGCGCGCCATCGCGCTTTGGCGCCTCGGTGTGCTCGGTGCCCTGGTGAGCGCGCGTCTGGAGCACGGCGACCGGCAACAGCTCTTCGCGGAGATCGCCGCGCGCGTCCATCAGATGCCGGACGGGAGGGTCGTCGAGCTCTCGCCGCGCACCGTCGAGAGCTGGTACTACGCGCACAAGCGCGGCGGCTTCGAGGGCCTCTTTCCGTGCACCCGTTCGGACTGCGGGCGGAGCCGCGCCATCGCGCCGGACATCGCCGAGCTGATCCTCCGCGTGAAGCGGGAGAAGCCTCGCCGCTCGATCAGACGGATCATCCGCATGCTCGAGCGGGCCAGGAAGGTGAGACCCGGGGAGCTCGCGCGCTCCAGCGTGCACCGACTGCTCAAGCTCGCAGGCGTCTCCGCGCGCCCGCTGCGCGGCCCGTCGGCCGAGCGGCGCAGCTTCATCGCCGAGCACGCGGGCGACCTCTGGGTCGGCGACGCGCTGCACGGCCCGCGCGTGCTCGGCCCGGACGGGGGGATCCACAAGAGCTACCTGCTCTCGCAGATCGACAACGCCACGCGCTACATCGTGCACAGCTACTTCGCGCTCTCGGAGGGCGCAGCAGCTCAGGAGTACGGGCTCAAGCAGGCCACGCTCAAGTACGGCATTGCGCGCGCCTACTACGTCGATCGGGGATCGGCCTACGTCGCCCACTCGCTGCGCTTCATCTGCGCAGACCTCGGGATCCACCTGCTGCACGCCGGCGTGCAGGACGCCGAGGCCAAGGGCGTGATCGAAAGATGGCACCGGACGTGGCGCGAGGAGGTCGGCGATGAGCTGCCCGACACGCCGCTGCCGCTCGCGGAGCTCAACGCCAAGCACTGGGCGTGGCTCGGCGCGGAGTACCACGCCCGCGTGCACGAGACGACGAGCCGCGCGCCCCGCGATCACATGCTCGCGGAGGCCAACGAGATCAGACCCGTGCCCAGGGGCATGGATCTCGACGAGGTCTTCCTCCACCGCGAGGAGCGCGTCGTCCGCAAGGACGGCACCGTGCGCTGGGGCGGCGGCTTCCTCGAGGTGCGCGCCGATCTCGGTCAGAAGCGGGTCGAGCTGCGCTTCGACCCGACCGACGAGACCGCCCGCCCGCGCGTCTTCATCGACGGCCGCTTCGCCTGCGACACCGTGCCGCTCGACCGGCTGAGAAACATGACCCGCCAGCGACGGCGCATCGCGGGCGAGCCCGCGCCCGACGCCACCCCGAGCGGCCTCGACCCGCTCGCGCTGATCGAAGACGAGCACTACCGGCGTACGCGTCCCGCGGGCGCCGGCCCCGATCAAGACGACGACAACGACCAAGACCAGGAGCCGTGAGCATGTCCGAGAAACACCGCTTCAGTTTCACCAGCTATCCATTGCCCAAGAATGCACAGGGCAAGACCTTCTACGACAAGTCCCCCGGCTACGGGCGGCTCGCCAGGAGCTTCCAGCAGCTCATCGACGATCCCGGCCTCGGCGTCCTCTCCGCCGAGGCCGGCGTCGGCAAGACGGCCGCCATCCGCAACCTGTGCATGGCGTTGCCCAGGCCCGACCACCTCGTCCTCTACTTCTGCGACACCACCGTCTCGCCTCTCGATCTCTATCGCTCGCTCGCCGGCGAGCTCGGCGTCAAGCCCTCCCATCGCCGCGGCCAGCTCTGGGCCGACATCAAGAGGGCCCTCGTCCACATGGTCGACGAGCGCAGCACCGCTCCCGTCGTCGTCATCGACGAGGCGCAGCACCTCTCCGACGCCTTCCTGCTCGACCTGTCCGGCTTCCTCAACTTCGCCTTCGACAGCCGCGACCTGCTCACCCTCTGGCTCGTCGGCCTGCCGCCCCTCGCGCGCCGCCTCCACATGCACCAGCACGCCGCTCTCGCTACCCGCATCACCGCCGAGCTCCGCCTCGAGCCCCTCGATCGCGACGCCTTCACCGCCGCCGTCGACCACGCCTTCAAGGCGGCCGGCGCCACGCAGAAGGTCCTCAGCGATCCGGCGGCCGAGATGCTCTTCCGCAGTAGCCGCGGGGTGCTCCGCGTCGCATCGAGACTCCTGCGCGCCGCGCTCCGCATCGCCCACGATCGCGGCCAGGCCTTCCTCGACGAGCCCACGCTCCAGGCCGCCGTCGACGAGGTGGGGGCGACGTGAGCGACGACGCCCTCCTCCCCGTCGTGCGTGCGGCCAAGCTCGACGACGCGCCCGAGACCGAGCGCTGGCTCGTCGCCTCGCTCTGGGCCCGCGCCGCCGTCGGCATCCTCGGCGGCGCGCCCAAGTGCTGCAAGTCCTGGCTCGCCCTCGAGCTGTCGGTGTCGGTCGCCAGTCGCACGCCCTGTCTCGGTCGCTTCGCCGTCGAGGATCCAGGCTCCGTGATGCTCTACATGGCAGAGGACAGCTCCGCCGTCGTCAAGTCTCGCCTCGCCGCCCTCTGTCGCCATCGCGGCCTCGGGCTCGAAGCGATGCCCATCGACGTCATCACGGCGCCGAGCGTGCGCATCGATCGCGAGCGCGATCAGGAGCGCTTGGCCAGGACGGTGCGGCGCGCGGCTCCTCGCCTGCTCGTGCTCGACCCCTTCGTGCGCCTCCACCGCGTCGACGAGAACGACGCCGGGCAGGTCTCCGCCGTGCTCGGCTATCTGCGCGCGCTGCAACGCGACCTCGACGTCGCCGTG
>DATEQI010000199.1:0-2818 GCA_035272805.1 Alphaproteobacteria bacterium
GGCGAAGACCGGAACAAAGGCGGCGCGCAGCACCTCCACCTCGCGCGGCGTGAAGAGGTCCGGCAGGACGAGAAAGCCTTGCTGCTCGAACGCCTGCATCTGCTCACGGTCGAGCTGCATATGGCCCTCCTTCCCGCTTGGTGCTGCGATTGTCCGCCAAAGCACCGGCGCGAGGCAAGAGATGGTGAAGCGGTTCACCACGGAGGCACGGAGGGCACGGAGGAGAGAAGAACGGGACATCCCAACGCGGCTGTTGCGCAGAGGTCGCAGAGAAGAGATTCTGACCCCGCGTCCTCCGCGCTAAAATTTGACTTCTACTTGCTTCTCCGTGCCCTCCGTGCCTCCGTGGTGAAAATTCCCGGAGCCGCACCGCCGCGGCGTGGCGCTAGAGCGGGTTCCGGCTAAGCGGCAACCGCGCTAGATGCGCGTCGAGAGCCAGATGGCGAGCCGCGAGGCCGCCTTGATGGCGCCGCGCAAAAGCGGATAGGCGGGGGCTGCCTCGGCGCCATGGGCGAGGGCGGTCTCCTTGTGCTCTATCTCGTGCGCGCGGAACTCCTCGATGCGCTCGCGCAGCTCGGCCTCGTCGTCGCCCAGCGCCGTCGCCTGGCGCGCGTAATGCGCGTCGATCACCTCCTCGACCGCGACCGTGCAGGCCATGGCGGCGCGCTCGCCGAGGAGTGCGGTCGCCGCCCCCAGCGCGAAGCCGGTCACGTACCAGAGCGGTTGCAGGGCGGTCGGGCGCACGCGGCGCTCGACGATGAGCTTGTCGAAGGCCGCGAGGTGGCGGTCCTCCTGCTCCGCCATCTTGCGGATGACGCCAGCACCCAAGCTGCGGCCGAGCACGGCGAGCTGTCCGGCATAGATGCGCTTGGCGCCGTACTCGCCGGCCTGGTCGACGCGGATGATGCGCTTGACGAGCTCCTCGCGGTCGGGATCGCCCGGCCGGCGCCGCTCGGCCGTGCGCCTCGGATGCGAAAGCTCTCGGGTCATCGTTGCCCTCGCCGGATAGCTCGCCGCGCCGCATGAAGCGAGAAGACGGCGAGGCCGAGCGTGATCAAGAGATTGTAGCCGGCCAGCGAGATGCCGAACAGCTGCCAGGGGATGCGGTCGCAGCGCGCTGCGGGGGGCGCGTTCAGGATGTGCTGGCGCAGGGCCTCGAGCGAGCCCGCGGCCCCGGAGACGACGCTTCCGGTGCAGGCGGCCGTCCCTTCCCACCAATGCTGCTCGACGCCGACGTGGAAGGCGCTGATGCCGGCATCGACCGCGAAGGCCAGCGCGCAGAAAGCTAACGCCGCCCCCCGCGCGCGGCCGTCGCCGAGGCAGAAGGCGAGGAGTGCCAACGCGATCGCGACGCCGTAGGGACAGCGCTCGTAGATGCACAAGATGCAAGGGGCGAGCCCGCCCACATATTGGAAGAGGAAGGCGCCGCCGAGGGTGGCGACCGAGGCGGCGAGGATGAGCGCCGCAGGCGCGTAACGTCCGCAGGTCAGGCGATCGAGGAGGGGCTCAAGGGCGGTCGCGTGCAAAGGGGGCGCTCCTAGAGATAGCGCAGCACGAGGAAGCCGCCGACGAGTGCCGCGGCGAAGACGCTCGTCACCAGCATGAGCCGCCGCTCGATGAAGACGCGGATCGGCTCGCCGAAGCGCCAGAGCAGTGCCGCCTCCAGGAAGAAGCGCAGGCTGCGCGAGATGAGCGAGGCCAAGGTGAAGGTCGCGAGGTTGAACTTGAGCGCGCCGCTCGCGATGGTGATGAGCTTGTAGGGGATGGGCGTCATGCCCTTGAGGATGATGATCCAGGCTCCCCATTCGGCGAAGGACGCCTTGAGCGCCTCGTACTTGTCCATGACGTGGTAGAACTCGAGCACGCGCTCGCCGATCACCTCGAAGGCGAAATAGCCGATGGCGTAGCCGAGAAAGCCGCCGGTGACCGAGGCCACGGTGCACACGGCGGCGAGGAAGAAGGCGCGGCGCGGGAGCGCCAGCACCATCGGGATGAGCAGCACGTCGGGCGGGATGGGGAAGAAAGAGCTCTCGATGAAGGAGACCGCGGCCAGGCCCCAGAGCGCATGGCGGTGGCGCGCGATCGCCATCGTCCAGTCGTAAAGCCGTTGCAGCATGCGCTCTCCGTGGCGGCGGGCCGCACCTTCCGGCGCCCGGGCCCTGCCTCCGTGCGGCGCTGGTTTAGCAGGCAAGGGCCGCGAGAGCAATCTCGCATGCGCACGTAGCCTCGCGTAGGCTTGAGGCGAGCTTGAGGAATGTCACGGGAGGGTCGGGAACGACGATGGCGACGTGGCTCGGCTTCTGGGAGCGCGACAATCCCATCTATGTGAGCGAGCGCCATCGCCGCGTCCATTACGCGCGCGTGGCGGACGACATCATCGCCGTGCTGCCCGCCACGGAGCACGCGGCCGTGCTCGATTACGGCTGCGGCGAGGCGTTGGAGGCCGGCCGCATCGCCGCGCGCGTGGGCCGGCTCTATCTCTACGACGCCTCGCGCCCGCTCCGCGCGCGCTTGCTTCTGCGCTTCAGGGAGGCCGCCCGCATTGCCGTGCTCGACGAGGCCGGGCTCGCCGCATGCGCGCCCGGCTCCCTCGACCTCATCGTCGTCAACTCGGTCATCCAGTATCTCTCTCGCGGTGAGTTCAGAGAGCTTCTCGGGCGCTGGCGTGGCTGGCTCAAGCCGGGAGCGGCACTCGTGCTGGCGGACGTGGTGCCGCCGGGGCCCCAGGCGGTCGAGGACGCCAAGGCGCTCCTCGCCACGGCGCGGCGCCACGGCTTTCTCGCGGCGGCCTTTTGGGGACTCCTCCAGGCGGCACTCT
>DATEQI010000200.1:0-19990 GCA_035272805.1 Alphaproteobacteria bacterium
GCCGATTTCCGCTATCATTTCCGCGCCAGCGAGGGCAAGCTTGGCCGGGACAGCGGCGAAGGGGGGAGGCGGTCATATGCGCGTTGGCGTGGTCTATTTTCCGGCCGACTACGGCATCGACGTCCGCGAGCTCGCTCAAGCGCTCGAGGCGCGCGGCTTCGAGTCGCTCTTCTTCCCGGAGCACACCCACATCCCGACCAGCCGGCGCACGCCGTTTCCCTCGGGCGGAGAGCTGCCCGAGCGCTACAAGCACTCCCACGACCCCTTCGTGGCCCTCTCCTTTGCCGCGGCGGCGACGCGGAAGCTCGTGCTCGGCACCGGCATCTGTCTCATCCCGCAACGCGACCCCATCGTCACCGCCAAGTGCGTGGCCAGCCTCGACCAGCTCTCGCGCGGCCGCTTCGTCTTCGGCATCGGCGGCGGCTGGAACGTCGACGAGATGGAAAATCACGGTGCCAGCTACGAGACCCGCTTCCAGCTGCTGCGCGAGCGCATCCTCGCGATGAAGGCGCTGTGGACCGAGGAGGAGGCGCAATTCCACGGCAAGATGGTGAGCTTCGATCCCGTCTGGCTCTATCCCAAGCCGGCGCAACGGCCGCATCCGCCGATCCTGCTTGGCGGGGAGAGCGATCACACCTTGCAGCGGGTCGTCGAGTTCTGCGACGGCTGGTTCCCGCGCGCGCGCCCGGGCTTCATTGCCAAGGAGGCGGTGGAGCGCTTGCGCCGCGCGGCCGCCGCCGCGGGACGCGACTTCTCGACACTCTCGATCTCCGTTTTCCGCGCGCCTGCCGATCCCGGCGTACTCGCGGACTACCGCCAAGCCGGAATAGCGCGCGCGGTCCTCGAGGTGCCCGATGGGAGCCGCGACGAAATTCTCCGCCTGCTCGACAAGCACGCCTCACTCGCGGCTTGAGGGGCGAGGATGGCCTCGGCCCGATCGGGCGGCACCGACGGCCGGCGGCGCCTCGCCCTCCTCATTGCCTTGCCATCGGGCCGGCCGAATGCGATGCTCGCCCCGCCGGCGCAGCAAGACGCCGGCAGACACAAAAGAACCCCGGGGGAAACCAATGCATAGCGTTCCACGAGTCCGTGCGGCGTCCGGTGCAGCCCTGGCGCTCGCCGCGGCGCTTGTCCTCATGGCCCCGACGCCGGCCGCGCGCGCCGCGGAGCCCATCACGCTCTCCATCATCGACACCGGCGGCGATCTCACCTCGACCCAGGCCATCATCGAGAACTACAAGAAAGCCAACCCGCAGAAGGTGCGCGACATCAAGCTCCAGCGGGCACCGGCACCGGAAGTGCCGGCCAAGATCAAGGCACAGCAGGATGCCGGCCGGCTCGACATCAACCTCATCCTGACGGGGCAGGACGGCGGCTCGCTGCTCGCCGCGAACGGGCAGCTCATCAAGCTCTTCCCGACCTACGAAAAGCGCTTTCCCGAGAGCGAGCTGACGGACGCCGGCAAGGCGCTGCAGCACGAAGGCGAGGGCTACCTCATCCCCTCCGTCGTCAGCCCGGGCGGGCCGGTCTTCATCTACAACCCGAGCAAAGTGCCCAATCCGCCCAAGACCGCCGACGAGCTCCTGGCCTGGGCCAAGGCGAACCCCGGCCGCTTCATGTATGCACGCCCCGCGAACAGCGGCCCCGGCCGCTCCATCCTGCAAGGCCTGCCCTACATCCTCAAGGATGCCGATCCGATGGATCCCGAGAAGGGCTGGGACAAGACCTGGGCCTTCCTGGCCGAGCTCGGCAAGTACGTCGAATACTACCCGACGGGGACGGCGATCACGCTTAAGGAGTTCGCGCAGGGCCAGCGCTGGATGATCGCCGGCATCATGGAATGGGACATGAAGCCGCGCGCGCAGAGCGTCATCCCGCCTGAATCCAAGATCACCATCCTGCAAGGCACCACCTTCGTCATCGACGGCCATTACTGGGCGATACCCGTGGGCGTGCCGCAGGAGCAGATCGACGTCATTCTCGATCTCATGGAGTTCATGCGGCGGCCGGACCAGCAGGCGCTGACGTGGTCCTCCTTCATCGGCCCGTCGATCAAGGCCGCGACGCTCGACAAGGCGCCCAAGGACATCCAGGACCTCGTCAAGGAATTCTGGCGCCCCGAGTACGATGAGATCGGCACGAAATGGAAGACGACGGAGGACTTGTCGGTTAAGGCGCTGGCCTACGCCATGGACCGCTGGGACCGCGAGATCGGCGCCCAGCGGGTCAAGCAATAGCGGGAGGGCGAGCGTCGGGCGCGCGGTCGCGGCCCGCTCCGCCAGCCCGGCCAAGTCGTCATGAACAGGCCGTTATGAAGGAGTCGCTCAAGTCCCTGCGTTTCAGCATCACCAAGCGCTACGGCGCCAAGACGGTGCTGGACAGGCTGGAGCTCGACATCCGCGGCCGGCAGTTCGTCACCTTCCTCGGGCCGAGCGGCTGCGGCAAGTCGACGGCACTCTCCATCGTGGCCGGCCTCATTCCGGCGAGCGAGGGCTCGATCTGGCTCGACGGCGAGGAGATCGGCCATCTCCCGCCGGAGAAGCGCGGCTTCGGGATGGTGTTCCAGAACTACGCGCTCTTTCCGCACATGACGGTGTTCGGCAACGTCGCCTTCGGGCTCGAGTTGCAGCGCCGCCCGGCTCACGAGATCAAGACGCGCGTGCAGGCGATGCTCGAGCTCGTCCAGCTCTCGGGTCTCGACGAGCGCTATCCGGGCCAGCTCTCGGGCGGCCAGCAGCAGCGCGTCGCCATAGCGCGCGCTCTGGTGCTCGAGCCGAAGCTTATGCTGCTCGACGAGCCGCTCTCCAATCTCGATGCCAAGCTCAGGGTCGAGATGCGCGCCGAGATCAAGGAGCTTCACGCGGAGCTCGGCCTTACCTCCGTCTACGTCACCCACGATCAGGCCGAGGCGCTGTCGCTCTCTGATTGGATCGTCGTGCTGCGCGACGGCGTGCTCATGCAGGCCGGCTCGCCCCAGGATATCCACGACCGCCCGCGCAATCTCTTCGTCGCGGACTTCATGGGATTCCGGAACTTCTTCAAGGTGCGCTTGGCACCGGCGCCCGCGCCGGGCATCGTCGAGGGAGAAGGCGACGGCCTGCGCTTGCGGGCCCGGGACGGCGGCGGCTTTCCCCCCGGCTCGGACGCGGTGCTGGCGATCCGGCCGGAGGATATCCGGCTCGCGCCGGCAGCGGGTGGCGCTAACGCCTTCCGCGGGCGCGTCGAGATCGTCGAGTATCTTGGCCGCGAGCATGAGGCCGCCGTGAGCATCGACGCCCGCACCCGCGTGTGGGTGCGCACGACGGAGCGCCTGGCACCCGGCGATGCCCTCGAGCTCGCGTTCCCGCCCGACAAGCTGGTTGTCCTGCCAACGGAATAGGCCCGGGATGCGCCGCGGAGTCCTCGGAGAGCGCAGCGAATTCGACGGCCTCGCACTCGTCTGCCTGCTGCCGTCGCTCCTCTATGTGCTTGCACTCTTCGTCTATCCCTTCCTCTACGGGATCTATCTCAGCCTGCATCCGCTCAAGCTCGCCCGCTTCAGCCTTGCCAATTACGCCACCTTCTTCACGGACCCCTACCAGTACGGCACGGTGTGGATCACCTTCCGCCTGGCCATCCCCAACGCGGTCGTCGTCTCGGTGGTCGCCTTGTGGCTCGCCTACGGCATGCGGCGCGGGATCTGGCTCGAGCGCACCATCACGACCGTGCTGATCCTGCCCATCTCGCTCGGCGTCATCCTGCTCTCCGAGGGCATCCTCGGCTTCTACGGCGCCAACGGCTGGCTCAATCAGGCGCTGCTTGGGGCGGGGATCGTGGCCGAGCCGCTCGAGCTCACGCACAATTACATCGGCGTCATTCTGTCGCTGTTCATGCAGCAATTCCCATTCTGCTTCCTCATGCTGCTCGGCTATATCTCCGGCATCGATCCCAGCCTCGAGGGCTCGGCCCGCACGCTGGGGGCGACCCCGTGGATCGTGTTCCGCCGCGTCATGCTGCCGCTCATCGCACCCGGGCTCGCGATCGCCTTCGCCCTCGTCTTCGTCATGAGCTTCGCCGTGTTCCCCTCCGCGCTCATGCTCGGGCAGCCGTCGGGAGCCACGCGCTCGATCGCGATCGCCGCCTATCAGCAGGCCTTCGAGCAGTACGACATGTCCTATGCCTCGGCGATCGCCGTGATCATGGGGCTGTGCCAGCTCGCGGCCCTCATCGCCATCGTGCTCGTCCGCGGGCGCCTGGCGAGCGGGGCGACGATCGGCGTCGGCAAGCGCTAGCCGGGAAGGGGGAGCATCATGCGCGGCCGGCTGTGGAAATTGGCGCTTTATCTCTTCGTCATCGGGTTCATCCTGAACCTCATGGGGATCGTCGGGAACGTGCTGGTCAGCGCTTTCGCCAAGCGCTGGTTCGGCAAGCCCCTGCCGCCTGCCTTCACCACCGACTGGTTCGTCTTCGCCTGGAAGAATTTCGATCTGGGGCAGGTGCTCGGCGTGACGCTCTTCGTCGCCCTTGCCGCCGTCGTGCTGGCGCTTCTCGTCGGCACGCCCGCGGCCTATGTGCTGGCGCGCCGGAAGTTCCGCGGCAAGGCGCTCCTCCTCCTGCTTTATTTCCTGCCTCTCCTCATCCCGCAGATGACCTATGGCATCCCGCTTGCGACCACGCTCTACCGCTTCGGGCTCGGCGGCTCGCTGACGGGGGTCATCCTCGCCGTCCTGGTGCCGATGGTGCCGCTCGCGGTCTTCGTGCTGATGCCCTTCTTCGAGCAGATCGGCATCCATCTCGAATGGAGTGCCGCGGTGCTGGGGGCCACCCGCTTCCAGATCTTCCGGCGGATTCTGTTTCCCCTCCTGGTGCCGGGCCTGTTGACCGCGGGCATCCTCATCCTGGTCAACACCATCTCCAACTTCGAGCTCGCCTTCCTGCTCTCGGGCGGCGGCTCGCAGACCCTCGTGGTGGCGCTCTTCTACAACGTCTTCGCCGGCGGCGTGCGTCCGGTCTATTCGATCGATGCCATGGCGGTGATCTATATGGCGATGGTGATGGTGCTTCTCCTCATAGCCCTGCGCTTCGTCCGCCCGACGCAGATGGTCTTTCGGCTCGAGGGGGGTGGGCGCTAGGGCCTGCTGGTCCCTGCGAGCCGACCGGCTCCGCCTGTCGCACGCCGGAAGCTTGCCCTGGCAAGGAAGCGGCGCTATCATGCCGGCTTGGAAGAGCAGCCATGAGCAAGCGTCCGGCCCATTTTGTTTCTCGCCACGAGCTCCCCCACCCCTTGCGGGCCGCGGGCGTGGACCCGTGCGCGACGCAAAGCCGACAACAAAGGCGCTGCCGCTAGAGCGCGGCAACGGTGCCGCGCGTGCCGGCTGAGCCGCACCCGCCGCACCTTCTCCCTCCTCGTTTCACGCATCGCTCGTTGTCGGTGTCCCATGCCTGACATATTCATCTTGCTGAAGGGCCTCTTGATCGGCCTTTCGATCGCGGCCCCGGTCGGGCCGATCGGCGTTCTTTGCATCAAGCGCAGCCTCGGCCACGGCATGGCCGCAGGGCTCGCGACCGGCCTCGGCGCCGCCACGGCGGACGGCTTCTATGGTGCCGTCGCGGGCTTCGGGCTTGCCACCATCTCGGGCTTCCTCATGGCCCAGCAGACCCCGCTCAGGCTCGTCGGCGGAGTGGTGCTGCTCTGGCTCGGCGCTGCCAGCTTCCGCGAGCGGCCGGCCAAGGAAAGGCAGCTCAAGGAGGGGCGCAGCCTCCTCGCCGACTATGCGACGACCGTCTTCCTGACGCTCACCAACCCCTCGACCATCATTTCCTTCGCCGCCGTCTTCGCGAGCGTGGGACTTGCGGAGACGGCGGGGAGCTACGGCAAGGCGGCGAGCTTCGTGGCCGCGGTCTTTACCGGCTCCGCACTCTGGTGGGTCTTCCTTTCCGCTGCCGTGAGCCTCGCGCGCACGCGGGTGACGCCTGGTGCGGTGCGCTGGATCAACCGCCTCTCGGGCCTCGTCCTCATCGGCTTCGGCGTCTCGGCCTGGGCCTCGCTTCTCGTCTGAACGAGGGCCCGCCCGCGCTCGCCGCGGCATTGTCCAACGCGCGCGGGAGCGCATAGTCGCGCGCCGCGCGGCGCTCTTGCGCAAAATCCCGCAATAGCCTCATCCTTCGAGACGGCCGCTACGCGGCCTCCTCAGGATGAGGCCCTATTTTATCGCCACAACCGGCCTCATCCTGAGGAGCCGCCGAAGGCGGCGTCTCGAAGGATGAGGGCCGCGCATGCTCGAGGCGGGCAAGAGCTACGACGAGGTGTACCAGCGCTTCCGCTGGCGCGTGCCGCCCGCCTTCAACATGGCGCTCGCCTGCTGCGAGCGCCACGCCGCGGTAGCGCGCGACGCCCCGGCCCTTCTCTTCCTCGAGGAGAGCGGGCGGCTCAAGCGCTACAGCTTCGCCGACATGCGGGCACTTTCGAGCCGGCTCGCCAATGCGCTCGCCGCCCACGGCATCGGGCGCGGCGAGCGCCTCGCCATCCTCCTCCCGCAATCGCCCGAGGCCGCGATCGCGCATCTCGCCTGTTACAAGGCAGGAGTGATCGCGCTGCCGCTCTTCACGCTGTTCGGCGAGGAGGCGCTCGAGTACCGTCTCGCCAACTCGGGTGCTGCGGCGGTCGTGACCGACGAAGCCAATCTGCCCAAGATCGCGGCACTTCGCGCGCGCCTGCCGGAGCTGCGGCTCGTCATCGCGACGCGGGGGGAAGCGAGTGCGGCCCCGCTCCCGGCGGGCTCACTCGATTTCTGGACCGCCCTTGAGGCCGCCTCCGATCGCTTCACGCCGCTCGCGACCGCGGCCGACGATCCCGCACTCATCATCTACACCTCGGGCACCACCGGCCCGCCCAAGGGAGCGCTCCACGCCCAGCGCGTGCTGCTCGGCCATCTCACGGGCGTCGAGTTCTACCACGAGTTTCCCCCGCAGGCGGGCGATCTCTTCTGGACGCCGGCCGACTGGGCGTGGATCGGCGGGCTCCTCGACGTGCTCTTGCCCGCCTGGTTCCACGGCATCCCCGTGCTCGCCTGCCGCATGCGCAAGTTCGATCCCGAGCTCGCCTACCGGCTCATCGCCGAGCACCGCGTGCGCAACCTCTTCCTGCCGCCGACCGCACTCAAGCTGATGCGCCAGGTCGCGGCGCCGCGCGCGCGCTGGTCCTACGCCATCCGCTCGATCTTCACCGGCGGCGAGGCCATGGGCGAGGAGCTCCTCGCCTGGGGCCGCGAGACGCTCGGCGTCACCATCAACGAGGGCTACGGCCAGACCGAATGCAATCTCGTGCTCGGCAACTGCGCCGCGGTGATGCCGGTGCGCGCGGGCTCGATGGGACGCCCGGTGCCGGGACATCGCGTCGAGATCGTCGACGAGGCGGGCTCCGTGCTGCCGGCGGGCCAAGCGGGGATCGTCGGCGTCAAGCGGCCCGATCCGGTCATGCTGCTCGAGTACTGGCGCGATCCCGAGGCGACGCGCGCGAAATACGCGGGCGACTGGCTGCTCACCGGCGACGTAGCGGTCAAGGACGAGGACGGTTACTTCTGGTTCCAGGGCCGCGCGGACGACATCATCACCTCCGCCGGCTACCGCATCGGGCCGAGCGAGATCGAGGACTGTCTCCTGAAGCACCCCGCGGTCGCCATGGCCGCCGCGATCGGCGTGCCGGACGCGCTCCGCACCGAGATCGTCAAGGTCTTCATCGTGCCGGCGCCGGGGGCCGCACCCTCGCCCGCGCTCGCCCGCGAGATCCAGGACTTCGTCAAGACGCGCCTCGCCGCGCACGAATATCCCCGTCTCGTGGAGTTCACCGACGCGCTTCCCCTGACCGCGACCGGCAAGATCATGCGCCGCGAGCTCCGCGCGCGCGAGGTCGAGAAGCAGAAGGCCGAACACTCGTGAGGAATTCCCTCTCCCGCTTGCGGGAGAGGGTTTTCGCAGGTGAAACGGGGATGTCTCACGGCGTCGATGATTCCCGACGCCGGCGTGACGCCCTCGAACGCGCATGCTAGAATCAGCTCCGCCAACGGAGAGAGCTCGACATGGCTGATTTCGACGCCATCCCGATCATCGATGTCTCCTCGCTCAGCGGAAGCGGCCGCGGCAACGGACGGCGCGCGTGCGGCAAGAGCATCGGCGAGGCCTGCCGCAACGTCGGTTTCTTCTACGCTGTCAACCACGGGGTCGACGGGAGCCTCGTGCGCGAGACTTTCGCGCTCGCCCGGGAGTTCTTCGCTCTCCCGCTCGCGGAGAAGATGGCGGTCGAGATGAAGCGCTCCCCCTGGTTCCGCGGCTATTTTCCGCTGGGCGGAGAGACGACGGACCCGGAGGTGGGCGCCGACCCGAAGGAAGGCTTCGACATCTCGCTCGAGCTTCCGCCTTCCGACCTTGAGCGGGCGCCCTTCGCGCATTTGCGCGGGCCCAACCAGTGGCCGGCGCGGCCCGCGCGGCTGCGCCCCGTGTTCTCGGCCTATTACGAGGCGCTCTCCGATCTCGGACGGCGCCTCTCGCTCGCCTTTGCGCTGGCGCTCGATCTGCCGGAGGCGTTCTTCGCCAGCCGGCTCGATCATCCGACGGCGATCCTGCGGGTCCTGCACTATCCGGCGCGCACGAAGCTCCCCGACATGGCGACACCGCCCGATGTCGGCTGCGGCGCCCATTCCGACTACGGCTATCTCACTATCCTCGCCCAGGACGAGATCGGCGGCCTCCAGGTGCAGAACCGGGCCAACAAGTGGATCGACGCGGTTCCGCTTCCCGGCGCCTTCGTCTGCAACATCGGCGAGATGATGGCGCGCTGGACGAACGACCGCTTCCGCGCGACCCAGCACCGGGTGATCGGCCGCCACGCCGGCTCGCGCTATTCGGTGCCGTTCTTCTTCCATCCCAACCCGGAGGTCATGATCGACTGCCTGCCGGGGTGCCTCGCGGAAGGCGAGCCGCGGAAGTATCCGCCGATCCAAAGCGGCGCTCATCTTGAGAGCCGGCTGCGCGAGGGCTACGGTTGAGGACAGTATAACGACGGAGGACGATATGCCGGATACCGCGACCGTTACCGCACAGCAGCCGCGCGCTGCGGCGAACGAGGTGCCGCGCATTCGCGGCCTGCTCTCCCCGGTGGTGACGCCTTTCAAGGCCGATCTCGGCGTGGACGCCGGGCGCCTCATCCGCCACTGCCGCTGGCTCGTCTCGCAGAATTGCGGGCTCGCCGTGTTCGGCACGAACAGCGAGGCGAACTCGCTGAGCCTCGAGGAGCGCCTCGACCTGCTCGCGGCGCTGATCGAGGCCAAGATCGATCCGCGCGTGATGATGCCGGGTACGGGCTGCTCGGCACTTCCCGATTCCGTGAGGCTGAGCAAGCGCGCGGTCGAGCTCGGCGTGGCCGGCGTGCTCATGCTGCCGCCCTTCTACTACAAGGGAGTCAGCGACGACGGCCTCTACCGCAATTTCGCGGAAGTGATCGAGCGGGTCGGCGACGCGCGGCTGCGCATCTACCTCTATCACATCCCGCCGGTCTCCCAGGTGCCGATCAGCCTCGCCCTCATCGAGCGCCTGCTCAAGGCCTATCCGGGTATCGTCGCGGGCGTCAAGGACAGCTCGGGCGATTGGAAGAACACCGAGGCGATGCTGAAGGCCTTCCCCGGTATCTTCGACGTCTTCGCCGGCTCCGAGGCGTTCCTCCTGGCCAACATGCGCGGCGGCGGGGCCGGCTGCATCAGCGCCACCGCCAACATCAATCCCGCGGCCATCGCAGCCCTTTACGCGCATTGGCGCGAGGACGGTGCGGACGCACGCCAGGCGCAGCTCAACGACCTGCGCTTCGCCATGCAGAAGTTCCCCATGATCCCGGCCTTGAAGCACACCGTGGCGCGCTTCGGCGGAGACGCCGCCTGGAAGACCGTGCGGCCGCCGCTCGTGGCGTTGACGGCCGAGCAAGCGGCAGCGCTCGACGCCGAGCTCGATCAGCGCGGCTTCACCATGCCGGGGTGGAAGGCTTAGTCCCTCGCCCGCTTGCGGGAGAGGGAAGGGGCCCATCCCGAAGGGATGGGAAGGGTGAGGGATTGCCGGATGTCGGAGTTGTCCCTCACCCTCCCATTGCTACGCAATGGGTCCCTCCCTCTCCCGCTTGCGGGAGAGGGGATATTCCTAGAAGCGGCGCACGGAGCTGGGGTCAAGCGCGCGCGCGATAAAGTCCTGCATCTGGGGCTCGTAGCGCTCCCAGAGCGTCCTCAGCTCGTTGATCGGCGCCTCCTCCGCCCAATCGACGCGCAAATTGACGACCGGCCAGAGCTGGTCGGCGGCGACGATAAGGCCGGCCGAATGGACGGGTCCCGCCTCGCCGCCCGCCACCATGCCGGCCTCGAGCGCGCGCAAGAGCCGCTCGGCCAGGTAGAGCTCGCTGTCGCTCTCGAAGAGCTTGATCATGGCACCGGGCACGTCGGCGTTGGCAAGCGCGTTGCCCGCGGCGACGCAGTCTTGCCCTGCGGCCGCCAAGGCGGTGCCGAGCGCCTTGGCGCCCGTGAAATGGCCGCTGCGGCCCTGGCGGTCGATGGCGGCGAGCTGCCGATAGGCAATGTTGCGCGCGCCGGCGGCCACCTCCTTGACCGCCACGTCCGGCGGCACCCCCTCCTCCATGAGATCGAGAATCTGGATGCCGAGCACCGGATCGGTCAGGTTCTGGGTCGCAACCGCGCCCACTTGCGCGCGCACCCACGCGCAGCGCCCGGTAACGGCGATGCTCGAGGTCGAGACCGCCATCCCCACCATGCCGGTACGCGCGCAGCGGCCGACGATCGAAAAGGTCATACGCGACTACCCCCTCTCTTCGCGCGCGCGCCCGCGCGCCGCTTCGCCCGCACCTCGCCCTCGGGAATGAGCGCATCCACGTCGGTCTCCATTAGAAGCTCGGGACGCGCAAGCCCGCTCAAGACGAGCCCCGTCGAGCAAGGATAAACGCCTCGCAGCCACTTGCCTATCCGCTGATGCGCAAGGGGTAGCGGGCGTAGCGCTCCAAGAGGAGGGCGAAAAGGCGGTCGGCGTCGACGGCTTCGACGACGGTCGCATTGGGCGCCTCGCCCGCAAGCTCGACGCTGCGGCCCAAGTCGGTCTCGCCCCAGGCAATGACGCGGATATGCGCGGGCCGCGCGGCGAAGAGGTGCGGCACCAGAAGATAGGCGGGGACGAGCACGTCGTGCACCGGCGGGCCGGGCTCGCCTTGCGCGCGCGCACGCGCGAGGCCGTGGCGCAACATGCCGGCGACGGAAGCCGTTACCGGATTGGCGAGCGCTTCGAGCGCGGCGATGCGCGCGGCTGTCGCGCGAGCCTGGCGCGTCACGTCGAGGCCGAGCATGGTGAGCTTCAATCCGGCAGCGAGGACGATCGCCGCCGCGTCGGGATCCACGTGAAAGTTGAACTCGGCGGAGGGGGTGACGTTGCCGCGCCCGAGCGCACCCCCCATGAGCACGATCTCGGCGATCCCGGCGGCGATCCGAGGGGCGGCCACGAGCGCGCTCGCGACATTGGTGAGCGGGCCCGTGGCGAGAAGTGTTATCGGCAGCTCCGGCTCGGCGAGCGTCTCGATCAGGTAAGCGACGGCGTGCCCCTCCTCGGGGTGGAGCCAGGCGGGCGGCAGGCCCGAGCCGTCGAGCCCGCTCTCGCCGTGGACGTGGCGCGCGTCGATGAGTGGACGCTTCAAGGGGCGCGGGCAGCCGGGATGGACCGGCAGATCGGAATGGCCGGCGAGCTCGACGATGCGGCGCGCGTTCTCGGTGGTGCGCTCGAGCGACACGTTGCCGGCGACCGTCGTCACGGCAAGGAGCTCGAAGGCCTCAGGCGAGGCGAGCTCCAGGAGCAGCGCCATCGCGTCGTCCTGGCCCGGATCGCAATCGTGGATGATCTTGCGCGGCGCCATGCTCCCTCGGCCCAAGACAGCCTAAGCGCGGGCGGCAGCCCGATCAAGAGAGGGCAATTGCGTCCGCACGAGGGATCGGGCCACAATCGAGCGGCCGCAAGCGCCGACAAGGAGGGGGGATTCGATGACCGGCAAGCTCGACATCGACACGCTCAAGCGCCTCGTCGAGGCCAAGGAGATCGACACCGTCGTGCTCGCCTTCGTCGACATGCAGGGCCGCCTCTTGGGCAAGCGCATGACCGGCCACTTCTTCCTCGAGAGCCTCGCGCACGGCACCCATGCCTGCAATTACCTCCTCGCCCTCGACATGGAGATGGAGCCGGTGCCCGGCTTCAAGGCGGCCTCCTGGGACAAGGGCTACGGCGACTTCGCGATCGTGCCGGACCTCGCGAGCCTGCGCCGCATTCCCTGGCTGCCGGGCACCGCCCTCGTGATCGGAGACGTGGCCGATCACGCGGGCGAGCTCGTGCCCCACGCCCCGCGCAGCATCTTGAAGCGCCAGCTCGAGCGCCTCGCGCGCAAGGGCTACGTCGCCAAGGCGGCCTCCGAGCTCGAGTTCTACATCTTCGAGGACAGCTTCGACGGCGCGCGCCAGAAGGCCTACAAGGGAGTGAAGCCCGCGGGCTGGTATTTCGAGGACTACCACATCTTCCAGACCTCGAAGGAGGAGGAGCTCGTGCGCGCCATCCGCAACGGCATGGACGCGGCCGGCATTCCCGTCGAATCCTCCAAGGGCGAGTGGGGTCCGGGCCAGGCCGAGATCAACCTCGTCTACGCGGACGCGCTCGAGATGGCCGACCGCCACGCGATCTACAAGAACGGCGTCAAGGAGATCGCGCACGGGCAAGGCAAGTCGGTCACCTTCATGGCGAAGTGGGACCAGGGGCTCGCCGGCAGCAGCAGCCATCTCCATAGCTCGCTCTGGCATGCGGCCAAGGGCAAGGCGCTCTTCTACGACGCGAAGGCGCCGCACGGCATGTCGGCCCTCTTCCGCCACTATCTCGCCGGGCAATTGGCGCTCGCCCGCGAGATGACCTATTTTCTCGCCCCCACCATCAATTCCTACAAGCGCTTCCAGTCGGGCTCGTTTGCCCCCACCAAGGCGGTATGGAGCTTCGACAACCGCACGGCCGGCTTCCGCGTGCTCGGCGAGGAGAGCGCCATGCGGGTCGAATGCCGCATCCCGGGTGCCGACGTGAATCCCTATCTCGCCTTTGCCGCCACCATCGCGGCAGGCCTCCACGGCATCGAGGGCAAGTTGCCGCTCGAGCTGCCGTTCGCCGGCAACGCCTATGCGGCTGAGCACATCCGCGAGGTGCCCAAGACGCTGCGCGAGGCGATCGAGACGCTCAAGCATTCGAAGGCGCTGCGCAAGGCCTTCGGCGACGAGGTGATCGACCACTACGTCCATGCCGCGAGCTGGGAGCAGGCCGAGTACGACCGCCGCGTCACCGACTGGGAGCTCCTGCGCTACTTCGAGCGCGCCTGAGCCAGGAATGAAGGTGTTGTTTTCAATTCATCGTCCACCGCCGCCATTCCTTCCCTCTCCCGCAAGCGGGAGAGGGGCAGAGTTGAACGACTTCCTCCGAGAGAAAGAGAGAGACCTCGATGTCCCCTGCCTCCACCTGCCCGAGCGCCAATTGGAGCTATCCCACGAGCGTGCGCTTCGGCCCGGGCCGGCTCAAGGAGCTGCCCGAGGCCTGTGCTGCCGCGGGGATCGCGCGTCCCCTCCTCGTCACCGACCCCGGCCTTGCCGCCCTCCCCATGATAAAGCGCGCACACGAGCTCCTCGCCGCCGCCGGCCTCGAGCCCGCCCTCTTCTCTGATCTCAAGCCCAATCCCGTCTACCGCAACGTCGAGGACGGCATGAACGCCTTCCGCGCCGGAGGGCACGACGGGGTGGTGGCGATGGGCGGGGGCAGCGCCCTCGATACCGGCAAGGCGATCGCGTTCCAGGTCGGGCAGAGGCGTCCGATCTGGGACTTCGAGGACGTGAGCGACTGGTGGACGCGCGCCGATGCGGATGCGATCCGCCCCGTGGTGGCGATCCCGACCACGGCGGGCACCGGCTCCGAGGTGGGGCGCGCCGCCGTCGTCCTCAACGAGGCGACGAAACGCAAATACATCATCTTCCACCCGAGGATGATGCCGCGCGTCGTCATTGCCGACGCCGAGCTCACGGTGGCGCTGCCGCCGCACTTAACTGCCGCGACCGGCATGGACGCGCTCGCCCACAATCTCGAGGCCTACTGCGCGCCCTCCTATCATCCGCTCGCGGAAGGAATAGCGCTCGAGGGCATGCGGCTCATCAAGGAGTGGCTGCCGCTCGCCTACCGGGACGGGCGCAACCTCGCGGCGCGCGGCCACATGATGAGTGCCGCCAGCATGGGGGCCGCCGCCTTCCAGAAGGGCCTCGGCGCCATCCACGCCATGAGCCATCCGATCGGCGCGCTCTACGACACCCATCACGGGCTCACCAACGCGGTGGTCATGCCCTACGTGCTTGCGCGCAACCGCGCTGCGATCGCCGAGAAGATGGCGCGCACGGCGCGCTATCTCGCACTCGAGGGCGGCTCCTTCGAGGCGGTGCTCGCGTGGGTGGTGGCGCTGAGAGGCGAGCTCAAGATCCCGCACACGCTCGCCGAGCTCGGTGTCGAGGAGAAGCGCATCCCCGAGCTCGCCCGCATGGCGGCCGAGGACCCCAACAACGGGGGCAATCCGCCCCCGCTCACGGCCAAGGATTACGAGGCCCTCTTCGCCGATGCGATCCGCGGACGGCTCGCCTGAGGGGCAAGGGCCATGGTGCTCGAGCCCGTGGTGCGGCCGCATCCGCGCTTTCGCGACATCGTTGGGGCGCTGGACCGTCACATGGCGGCGAACGCCGCGGTCGCGTGGCTCTTCGCGGTCACCGGACCGCTCGTCATCTTGTTGGCGGTGGCGAGCAAGGCCGGGCTCTCGCGCGAGGACACCGCGTCATGGATCTTCGGCGGTTACGCGCTCGGGGGCGTCTTCTCGATCCTGATGAGCTATCTCTACCGCCAGCCGATCGGGATCGCGTGGACGATCCCGGGCGCCGTTCTCGTCGGCCCGGCCCTCGGCCACCTGAGCTTTCCCGAAGTGATCGGCGCCTATCTGGCGACCGGCGCGCTCCTCGTCGTGCTCGGCTTGAGCGGCTTGGTGCGCAAGGTCATGGCGCTCGTTCCCATGCCGATCGTGATGGGCATGGTGAGCGGCATCTTTCTCCCCTTCGCGCTCAAGATCGTCGCGGGCTTCGCCGACGACCCGGCAATCGCCTTCGCCGTGGTCGCCGCCTTCTTCGCGGCAAGTGCCGTGCCTTCGGTCGGCCGCTTCCTGCCGCCGGTGCTCGCAGCTCTCGTGGTCGGCGTCATCGCCGTGACGGCGAGCGGTCACATGACGCTCCAGGAGCCGGCTCACTTGGAATTGGCACACCCCAGGATCTTCATGCCGGTCTTCTCGGCGCGCGCGCTGCTCGAGCTCGTCGTCCCCCTCGCGGTGACCGTGATCGGCATCCAGAATGCGCAAGGCTGCGCCATCCTCGCCCTCGCCGGCTATGAGCCGCCCGTCAATATGCTCGCCCTCGTTTCCGGCGTCGGCAGCATCCTCTCCGGGCTCGTCGGCTCCGTCTCGGCCTGCGTCACGGGACCGTCCAATGCGATCATGTGCGCGAGCGGGAGCAAGGAGCAGCGCTTCGCCGCCGGCATCCTCTACGGCCTCTTGATGCTGGGTTTCGGTCTTCTGGCGCCGCTCGCCGCCCAGTTGGGCCTGGCGCTGCCCGGGGCCTTCATCGGCGTGCTCGGCGGGCTCGCCATGGTGCGCGTGCTGCAGGGCTCGCTCGCGACGGCCTTCGGCGGCGAACTGGCCCTGGGCGCGCTCGCCACTTTCCTCGTCACCGTCTCGGGCGTCGCCATCCTCAACATCGGCGCCGCCTTTTGGGGGCTCGTCATCGGCGTGGCGACGAGCTGGCTCCTCGAGCGCCCGGCCTTGCGCAAGGTCTGGCACGGATAGGCCTTGCATGCGGGCCCTCATCGTCCATGCCAGCGTCACCCTCGCGGCCTTGCACGCGTCCCAGCGCGTCGTGGCCCTTCTCGGCATCACCGGCACCAACGTGGTCGGCGGCGTGCTCGGCATCGTGCTCGCAGCCCTTGCGGTGCAGTTCATCCTCGACGGCATGCACGCCGCGCTGGCGGCGGCGTAGACTCTCGAAAATCCGAACGTCACCCCCACCCCCTCGATCCGCTTCGCGGCTCGAGCCCCCTTCAAGGGGGAGGGGGAAGTTGCTAATGGCACATCCATATCCCCTCCCCCCTTGAGGGGGATCGGCCGCCCGCTGAGGAGCGGCCGATGGGAGGGGGGTGCTTCACGCATCCATGATTCCGAGTACTAGCTCCGTCTATTTCATATTGCCGCGCGTCTCGGGGATGACGAGGGCGCCGACGAGGAAGAGGACCGAGATGGCGAAGAGGAAGATCGCGAGCATGTTCGGCAGCTCCTGCGTGGTGCCGGCGGCGAGCGAGACGAAGATCGGCATCAGGCCGCCGATCGCGAAGCCGATGTTCCAGGAGAGGCCGGTCCCGGTCGAGCGCAGTGCTGTCGGGAAACGCTCGTTGAGGAAGATCAGGAGCGGCGCGTAGCCGGCGTTGCCGAAGAAGGTCAGCACCAGCGCATAGACGGTGATGAGGGTGAGGCTCTGCGTCCCGGCCATGCCGAGGAAGCAGAGCGGCAGCACGACGATGCGGATCAGGGCGAGTGTTAAGAGCGCCTTCTTGCGCCCGAAGATGGTGCTGCAATGACCGGCGGCGATCGAGGCGACGATGGCGACGAGGCTGCCGGCGATCAGGATGAACGAGGTCGAATCGGTCGGGATCTTGCTCACCACCTTGAGGAAGGTCGGGAGATAGCCCGAGGTCAGGTAATAGCCCGCACCGCCGCCGGTCGTCATCATCAGGTTGACGAGCAGGATCGGCAGATACTCGCGCGAGAAAAGTGCCCGCACCGGCGCCTTCATCACGCCGGCCTCGCCGCGCTTGGCCTTGAGCTCGGCCCAGATCGGCGATTCCTCGAGGCGGTTGAAGATGAAGAAGCCGAGGACCGAGCTGATGATCCCCGAGAAGAACATGCAGCGCCAGCCCCACACCGCATAGGCGTCGCCGGGAAACGCCTCGGTGGTGGCGAAGTATGCGATCGAGGCCAGGAGTGCCCCGATGCCGGCACCCCCGCCGCCTATCAGCCCCGACATGGCGCCGCGCCAATAGGGCGGCACGGTCTCGGTGCCGATGGTGTGGGTGGAGGCCACCACCCCGCCCACGAAGAGGCCCTGCACCAGCCGCAGCATGAGGAAGATGGCGGGGGCGAGCACGCCGACCTGGGCGATGGTGGGCAGCGCGCCGAAGAGTGCGGTGCTGATGCCGACGCCGATCACCGCCACGATCATCGTGCCGCGCCGTCCGTAGCGGTCGGCGTAGGAGCCGAAGAGCGCCGAGCCGAAAGGCCGCATCAGCAAGGTGACGGCGAAGGAGGCATAGACCGCGGCGAGCGAGAGCGTGGGATGGTCGGAGGGGAAGAAGAGCTTGCCGATGACCGGGGCCACGTAAAGCAGGATGAAGAGATCGAAGAGATCCAGCGCCCAGCCCAAGGAGGAGGCGATGATTGCCGTCAGCATTTGCCGCTTGCCGATCGGCCAGGGCTCGCCCGAGCCTTTCGCGGTCGTCGTCATGTCGTCCCCCCTTGCTGTTGTTTCCCCAGCTTGCGCTGGTGCTACGGTTCCAACAGATGATTCCCAAACGCCAACGAGGTCATTGCGAGCCGAAGGCGAAGCAATCCAGATCCCGCCGCGTGATCCTGGATTGCTTCGCCTGCCTCCGCCGAAGCGAAGCCGCTGCGGCTTCGCGCAGGCAGGTCGGCTTCGCCTCCTCGCAATGACGATTTGCCGCTACATCCCGCGCGTTGCCTGCCTCGACTGAGCGAGCAACGCCCGATCTTGCGTAAGTTCGCACTACGTCCCCCGCCGGGCGCGCCAGTCGCCGCCGGCCGCCGCGTCGATGACCGCCGCCGGATCGACCGCCTCCTCGCCGGGGACATGGATGCGCTTGAATTTCCCCGCCGGGGCCGCGAGCGGCACGGTCGCGTCGATCCCCATCTTAGCACCCACCCCGTTCTGCGAGGAGGGATCGAGCCTCGAGCCCTGGCTGTTGGCGACGACGACGAGGTCCCGATCGGGCTGGGCGCGCGTGGCCACCGCCCATTCCACCTCGCGTGCATTATGGATGTCGACGTCCTCATCGACCACGATCACGTGCTTCACGTCGTAGTGCCCCGCGAAGGCGCCCATGATCACGTTCTTGGCCTCGCCCTCCTCGCGCTTCTTGAGCTTGACATAGAGGACATAGCGCCCGACCCCGCCCATCGAGAGATGCACGTCGACCACCCCCGGGAAGGTGCGGCGGAGGTGGCCCAAGAGCGTCGCCTCGCGCGGGATGGCGCCGAGCAGGAGATGCTCGTTGGCGCCGCCGACGATGGTATGGAAGATCGCGTCGCGCCGATGGGTGACGCGATCGATCTTCGCCACGTGCCGCTCGGCGCGCTCGCCGTAATATTGCGGGAACTCGCCGAACGGCCCCTCGGGCGCGCGCTTTCCCGGCAGGATGCGGCCCTCCAGCACGATCTCCGCCGCCGCCGGCACGCGCACTTCATTGCTCAGGCATTTCACCACCTCGAGCGCCTCGCCGTGGAGCGCGCCGGCGATCTCCAGCTCGTCGTGATCGATCGGCACGATCGCCTGCGAGGCGAGGGCGGTGAGCGGGTCGGCGCCGATGACGATGGCGATCTCGAGCGCCTCGCCTGCCTGCTCGGCCGCCTGGTAGAAGGCGAGCGTGTGGCGCGGCAGGAGGAGGACGCCGAGCTCGTCCGGTCCGCTCAGCTGGCAGCGGTGGATGGCGACGTTCTGCGCGCCGGTGCGCGGGTTGCGCGAGATCATCAGGCCCGCGCTGATATAGGGGCCGCTGTCGAGCTCGTTGTGCGTCGGGATCGGCAGCAGGTGCGAGAGATCGACCTTCTCGTGCACCACCTCCTGCGCCGGTGCTGCGGAGACCTCGCGCCAGGGCAGCGGGTTGGCCGCCGCCTCGCTGAAGCGCGCGAGGATGGCGTCGGCTGCTACCCCCATCGCATCGGCGATCCAGCCGCGCTCGCCGAGCAGGCCCGAGACGATCGGGATGGGATGGCCGCCGGGGCGCGGAAAAAAGGTCGCCTTCTGCCCGTCGAGCCGCTTGGAGATGGCCGCGAGCTCGAAGCGCAGGCCGATGCCGGGGTGGATGATCGCCAGGCGGTCGTGCTCCGCCAGATGATCGAGCCAGCCGCGCAGCGTGGTCACCGGCGTGGCAGCGGGGGCGTTCTCGCGGCTGCGCTTCGCCATTCACCTCTCCTCTTTCCGCCTAGTCGATGCACACAAATCCGAAGCTCACCGAAGGTGCCTCGGACCGGCTGCGGTGCGTCCTTCGAGACGCTCGCTACGCTCGCTCCTCAGGATGAGGTCGAGTCTTTCTGCCACACAAAATTTCTCCTCATCCTGAGAGCTTGTGAATCTTTGGGGATGTTGAAGGATTTGAGTTGCATAGCCATGGGCATAGTGATTCCGTCGCAGCAGCGCTTGAGGTGAAAGGGGGCTGCAATGGCGGGTGATGAGCTCTTTAAGGATTTGCCGGGATCGCTGGAGCCGCGGGGCCGGGGAATGGGCAAGGTGCGGCTGCGCGAACCGGTGCGGGATCAGATCGAGCTGCGGGCGGTGGATATCGACAGCCTGATCGGGGCGGAGCATCCGGCACGGGTGATCTGGGCCTATGTGGAGAAGCTGGATTTGAGCGCGCTGGAAGACGCGATCAAGGCGCGCGAAGACCGGCCGGGGCAGGCGCCGGCGAGCCCGCAGCTGCTGCTGGCGCTGTGGCTCTACGCGACGAGCGAAGGCGTCGGAAGCGCCCGGGCGCTGGCGCGCCTGTGCGAGAGCCATGATGCGTATCGCTGGCTGTGCGGCGGTGTGAGCGTCAACTATCA
>DATEQI010000201.1:0-4694 GCA_035272805.1 Alphaproteobacteria bacterium
TCGCGGCGGAGGTAGCTCAGGCGGACGTGATCTCCTGCGCCACCATGACGACGGAGCCGCTCATCCGCGGGCGCTGGCTCGTGGCCGGCCAGCATCTCGATCTCGTCGGCGGCTACACGCCCGCGATGCGCGAGGCGGACGACGAGGCGGTGCGGCGCTGCCGCGTCTTCGTCGATACGCGGGCGGGGGCCGCCAAGGAGGCCGGCGACATCGTCCAGCCGCTCCAAAACGGCACGCTCGCCGAGGCCGGCATCGAGGGCGACCTCTACGAGCTTTGCCGGGGCGAGCGGCCGGGGCGTAGTACTGACGACGAGATCACTTTCTTCAAGTCCGTGGGTGCGGCGCTTGAGGATCTGGCCGGCGCCGAGCTCGTGCTCGAGCGGGTCGGCGCCTAGTTAGGGAAACACTTGTCATTGCGAGGCGCCCGAAGGGCGCCGAAGCAATCCAGCCCCGGCGTACGCCGGGGTTCGCACCACGCGCACTGCCCCGGCGTACGCCGGGGTTCGCTGCGCTCGCAATGACGTCTATCTCCGGGTGAGACGAACTTCAGAATCGCGACACTAGCGTCTTTCGCTGCCGCAGGGCGCTCTGCTATACAGCCCCGCCATGACCGCGGAGAGCATGCCCACGCCGGCCGAGCGCATCTTCGTCGCCCTCGATCTGACCGACCTCGAGCGCGCAAGCGCACTCGCGCGCGAGCTCAAGGGCGCCATCGGCGGCATCAAGGTCGGCCTCGAGCTCTTCAGCGCCCGCGGCGTCGAGGCGGTGCGCGCGCTGCGAGCCGAGGGGTTGCCGCTCTTCCTCGACCTCAAGCTCCACGACATCCCGAATACGGTGGCAAGTGCGGTGCGCGCCCTTTTGCCGCTCGAGCCGGCGCTCTTGACGCTCCATGCCTCGGGCGGGCCGGCCATGCTGCGCGCGGCGGCCGAGGCCGCGCAAACGGCGGGCCCGCGCCGTCCACGTCTGCTCGCGGTCACGGTGCTCACCAGCCTCGACGAACGCGACCTTGGCCGCGTCGGCCAAGAGGGACCGGTTGCGGCGCAGGTGCTGCGTCTCGCCGATCTCGCGCAAGGGGCGGGCATCGACGGGGTCGTCTGCTCGCCGCAGGAGGTCGCAGCCCTGCGCGCCAAATGCGGCCCCGGTTTCATTCTGGCGGTGCCGGGCATCCGTCCGGCCTGGGCTCAAGCGGACGACCAGAAGCGAGTCACGACGCCCAAGGAGGCGCTCGCAGCGGGTGCCGATTATCTCGTCATCGGGCGGCCGATCACTAGAGCCCCCTCGCCGCGCGCGGCGGCCGCGCGCATCGCCGCCGAGCTCGCCGGCCCATGAGCGTGAGCGTCAAGATTTGCGGGGTCAACAGCCGTGCCGCGGCCGAGTGCGCGGCGAGCGGGGGTGCTGCCTTCATCGGCTTCGTCTTCTACCCACCCTCGCCGCGCTACGTGACACCCGAGGAGGCCGCCGATCTCGCGCGCGCGGTGCCGCCCGGCGTCGAGCGCGTCGGCCTCTTCGTCGATGCGGACGACGCCACCCTCGGCCACGCGATCGCGCTAGCCGGCCTCGGCCTCCTCCAGCTCCACGGCGGCGAGACGCCGGAGCGCGTCGCGGCGGTCCGCAAGCGCTTCTCCGTGCCGGTCATGAAGGCGATCAGGGTGGCGGGCCCGGAGGACGTGGGCGAGGCCGAGCGCTTCGCGGGCGCCGTCGATTGGCTGCTCTTCGATGCGCTGCCGCCCAAGGCCATGACGCGAGCGCTCCCCGGCGGCAATGCGCTGAGTTTCGATTGGCGCCTCATTGCCGGGCGGCGCTGGAGCAGGCCCTGGATGCTCTCGGGCGGCTTGACGGCGGAGAATTTAGCGGAAGCGGTCAAGACCAGCGGTGCTGCCGTCGTCGACGTTTCCTCAGGCGTGGAGGACCGTCCCGGCCACAAGGACCCCCAGCGCATCGCGGCCTTCCTCGCCGCGGCGCGGCGGCTGTGACGGCCGCCATGGCGGAGGAGGAGAGCGCCGGCGCACCCCGCATCGCCGGTCTCCGCCGCGCCTCGGCCGAGGACGTGCCCGCCATCGCGGCACTCGTGCGCGCCGCCTACGGCAAATACGTGCCTCGCCTAGGCCGCACGCCCAAGCCGATGATGGCGGACTACAGTGTCTCGATCGCCCGGCATCAGGTCTGGGTCCTCGAGGAGAAAGGCACGCTCATCGCCGTCCTCGAGCTCGTTCCGGGCTCCGGCCATCTCCTCATCGAGAACATAGCCCTGCTACCCGCGCGGCAGCGACGCGGCCTCGGCCGCAAGCTCATGGCCTTCGCCGAAGAGGAGGCGAGGCGCCAAGGTGTCGGCGAAATGCGCCTCTACACCAACGAGGCCTTCGGCGAGAACCTGGCCTTCTACAAGCGACTCGGTTACCGCGAGACCGAATACGAGCCCTTCGAGGGCACCGAGCTCGTGCATCTGGCGAAGCGGCTCTAGCCCGGTCATTCGCAATGAGTGAGCGTGTCCCTGGCACCCCCTTCGACTTTGACCTCCGTCGCCTGCCGTGCTTCATTCGACCCGGCACCTCGGCAAGGCAGAACCCAGAGGATCATCGATGGCAAATGACCTTGGCGGCCTCCCCAAAGGCGGATTTGCGAGGTTGGTGCCAGAGCTGCATGTCAGCGACATCAGCCGCAGCTTGGCATTCTGGCGCGACACGCTGGGCTTTGAGATTGCCTATCAGCGGCCCGCGGAGAAATTCATCTATCTCGAACTCCAAGGCGCGCAAATCATGTTGTGCCAGCGGAACGGCAGATATGAGACGGGCGCCATGGAACATCCACTTGGACAAGGTGTGATGTTCCAAGTCTACATTCAAGGGATCGAGCACATGCTCTCCGCCCTCGCGGCCGTCAACTGGCCGCTTTACGAGACGGTGAAGGATGTCTGGTACCGGGTCGGGGCCAATGAGAGCGGACTCCGTCGCTTTCTGGTGCAGGACCCCGATGGATATCTGGTAATGCTCGCAGAGAACATCGGACGCCGTCCGTTCGCGAGCTCGCCCTGACGCTAAAGCCGCCGCAACACGCGCTCGACCGTCTTGGGCGCGCGCGCGATCATGGCGAGCAGCAGGCGTGCCGGGCGGTCCGGCTGCGCTCGGCCCTGCTCCCACTCCTGCACCGTGCGCGGGGAGAAGCCGAATTTGGCCGCAAATGCCCGCTGCGACAGCCGCAGGCGCCGACGAATTTCGCGCACGTCGACATCCGTAGGCGGCATCACCAACCGGGCTTTCCTGAATTCGCGCGCCGTCCAAACCGGATGGCCATCTTCCTCGGCTTGCCGTCTAATGTCGGCCTCGGTCGTCGCATCCAGCCGTTTCCAATCGACTTTCGGCTTACGCTTCGCCAGGCCCGCGCTCGATATGCGTGTGATTGGCATTCTGTTCCCGCCCGCTCTTGGCCCCGTCTTGCTCGAGCATACGTGAATAACGTATGCCATTCCGGCCTTCTGGTCGAGCTTCGTGGTATACGGCCCCGCCTCCTTCGACTTTGACCTTTGGCGCCCCTTGTGCTTCATTCGCGGCCTTGGGCAACCTCTCATAGAGCACCATGAGCACGCCGAAGCCGCGGCCCATCGAGAAGCCGAACACCTACCGCGCCGGCCCGGACGAGCGCGGCCATTTCGGCATTTACGGCGGCCGTTTCGTGGCCGAGACGCTGATGCCGCTCCTCTTCGAGCTCGAGGCCGCCTACCGCGAGGCCAAGGCGGATGCCGGCTTCAAGGCCGAGCTCGACCGCTACCTCTCGCACTACGTCGGCCGGCCGAGCCCGCTTACCCTGGCCGAGCGTCTCGGCGCCGAGCTCGGCGGCGCCAAGATTTATCTCAAGCGCGAGGACCTCAACCACACGGGTGCGCACAAGATCAACAATTGCATGGGGCAGATCCTGTTGGCGCGGCGCATGGGCAAGACGCGGATCATCGCCGAGACGGGTGCGGGCCAGCATGGCGTCGCCGCCGCCACGGTCGCCGCCCTTTTCGGGCTGCCCTGCACCGTCTACATGGGTGCCGTCGACATCGAGCGGCAGAAGCCCAACGTCTTCCGCATGCGCCTGCTGGGTGCAGAGGTGAAGACGGTCAACTCCGGCTCCGCCACGCTCAAGGATGCCATGAACGAGGCCTTGCGCGACTGGGTCGCCAACGTCGCGGACACCTACTACTTGATCGGCACGGTCGCGGGTCCCCACCCTTACCCGGCACTCGTGCGCGATTTTCAGCTCGTCATCGGCAACGAGGTGCGCGAGCAAATCCTGGCGCTCGAAGGGCGGCTCCCCGACACGCTCGTCGCTTGCGTCGGCGGCGGCTCGAATGCGATGGGGCTCTTCCATCCCTTCCTCGACGACGCCGGCGTCGACATCATAGGCGTGGAGGCGGCGGGCCACGGCCTCGAGACGGGGCGGCACGCCGCTTCCATGCTGGGCGGGCGGCCGGGCGTGCTCCACGGCAACCGCACCTATCTCCTGCAGGACGGCGACGGGCAGATCAGCGAGGCGCACTCGATCTCGGCCGGGCTCGACTATCCCGGCGTCGGACCGGAGCACGCCTGGCTCAAGGATACGGGACGCGTGCGCTATGTCGCGATCACGGACCGCGAGGCGCTCGATGCCTTTCAGCGCTTGAGCCGGCTCGAGGGCATCATCCCGGCGCTCGAATCGGCGCATGCGCTCGCTTA
>DATEQI010000202.1:0-21317 GCA_035272805.1 Alphaproteobacteria bacterium
GCGGCGACATCGACAAGCGGGTCGAGCATTACCGGCGCAACGGCCTCGCCGAGGACAAGCGCCAAGCGCTGCGTCAGCGCGGCAACCTCTATGCCCAGAACGTGGCCCCCATCCCGGTCACCTATCGCCGCATCCTGGAAGGCGAGGAGATCGCCATCGACGGCCGCCCCTGGCGCGTCATCATCGGCCAGGGCCACGCGCCGGAGCATGTCTGCCTCTACAGCCGCGATCTCGGCATCCTGATCTCGGGCGACCAGGTGCTGCCCAAGATCACCACCAACGTGAGCGTCTTTCCCGATCAGCCGCACGGCAATCCGCTCAAGCTCTATCTCGACTCGCTCGAGCGCTTCCGGCCGCTGCCCGAGGACAGCTTCGTGCTGCCCTCCCACGGGCTCCCCTTTCGCGGACTCCACTTGCGCCTCGAGCAGCTTGCCCGCCACCACGACGAGCGCCTCGAGCGCACGGTCGAGGCCTGCCGCACGCCGCGCACCGGGGCCGAGATCATCCCGGTGCTGTTCCGTCGCGAGCTCGACCTTCATCAGCTCTCCTTCGCGATCGGCGAGGCGCTTGCCCATCTCCACTATCTCGTGGGACTCGGCCGGCTCAAGCGCGAGACGGGCGCGGATGGCGTCTATCGCTTCCTCAAGGCGTGAGCGCGGCCCGGTAGCCCCACCCCTTCGACCAAATCCCCGCACCCGAGCGCTTGCGCGCGAGCCCCTTCGCGGGCAAGCTCAATACCATGGCCGAGCTCGTCAATTTGCGCCTGGCGCGCAAGCGCAAGGCCCGCGCCCTCGCGGCGCGCGAGGCGGCCGAAAGGCGTGCCCGCTTCGGCCGCGCCAAGGCCGACGTCGTGCGCCAAGAGCGCGAGGCCGAGCTTGAGCGCCGCCGCCTCGAGGCGAAGCGCCTGGTGCGCGAGGAGGACTAATGGAGGTGAGGGCGAAATCCGCCTTGCGGCGGCCCGGTGCGATGCCCTTCGCCATCAAGGGCCTGGATCACGTGGTCTTGCGCTACCGCGACGTGGCACGGGGCGTGCGCTTTTATTGCGAGGTGCTCGGCTGCACGGTCGAGAAGGTGCAGCCCGAGTTCGGCCTCACCCAACTGCGCGCGGGCTCGAGCTTGATCGACCTCGTCGACGTGACCGGCAAGATCGGCCGCGCGGGCGGTGCCGCTCCCGGCAAACAGGCCCGCAACATGGACCACTTTTGCTTGCGCATCGAGCCCTGGGACGCGGGCGCCATCGAGCGTCATCTCGCCGTCCATGGCGTCGCCGCGGGCGAGGTGGTGAGCCGTTATGGCGCCGAGGGACAAGGCCCCTCGCTCTACCTCCATGATCCCGAGGGCAACCAAGTCGAGCTCAAAGGGCCGGCGGCGGCGTAGCCTCGGCGCCGATAGCGCGCGGTGTGCCTCTAAGGCGCTATCGGTTCAAAAGTCCGTCTCAGCCGGAAAACCGTCATTGCGAGCGTAGCGAAGCAATCCAGGGCCCGAGACGCGAGACGCGTTCTGGATTGCTTCGGCGCCCTTCGGGCGCCTCGCAATGACAAGTGTCTTCCTGATGTCGTGAAATTCAGAACGACGACACCAGCTACGCGTGATGCTATTTCTTGACGATGAGCTTGAGGGCGGCCGAGTTGAGGCAGTAGCGCTTGCCCGTGGGCTCCGGGCCATCCTCGAAGACATGGCCGAGATGCGCGTCGCACCGGCTGCACAGCGCCTCGGTGCGCACCATGAAGAGGCTGCGGTCCTCCATGAGCGCGACCGCCCCCACCTTGACGGGCGCCCAGAAGCTCGGCCAGCCGGTGCCGGACTCGTATTTGGTGGCGGCGTCGAACAAGGGCTGGCCGCAGCAGATGCAGGTATAGACGCCGGCGGCCTTGCAGTTCCAATAGAGCCCCGTGAAGGCGCGCTCGGTGCCGTGCCGGCGCGCGATCTGGTACTGCTGCGGCGTCAGTTGCGCGCGCCACTCGGCGTCGCTCTTGACGATCTTGTCGGCCTTGTCCGCCTTTTCCGCTTTGGCCATCATCGCCGGCCCCCTTGTCGCGTGCTCGCCCTATTGGGCCGCCGTCGCCACGCGCGCGGTTGCGGCCGGCATCTGCCGGAAGGAGACCGCGAGCCGGTTCCAGCCGTTGATCGCAACGATCGCGAGAGTGAGATCGACGAGCTCCTTCTCGCTGAAGTGCCGCTTCGCCTCCTCGAAGACCTCGTCTGGCACATGGCCCTCGGAGACGAGGGTCACCGCCTCGCACCAGGCAAGTGCCGCCCTCTCGCGCTCGCTGAACAAGGGCGACTCGCGCCACACGGCGAGCGCATAGAGGCGCTCCTCGCTCTCGCCCGACTTGCGCGCGTCTTTCGTGTGCAGGTCGACGCAATAGGCGCAGCCGTTGATCTGGGACGCACGGGTCTTGATGAGCTCGACGAGCTTGTGCTCGAGCCCCGCGCCGTCGACATAGGCCTGCAGCCCGCGCATGGCCTCGACGCCCTTCGGCGCCACCGCGTAATAGGAGATGCGCTGCTTCATGGGATTTCCTCCGAACATCATGCGGGCTTTTGCTTGCCGTCCGTCAAGCACCGTCGCTCGCGCGCGCAACGGATGGCGCGCGACGTGTCGAGAAGAAGCGAACAAGCAGCGCGCCCGCGCGTCTCTCCTCGATCCCGCCATAGACCTCGGGACGGTGGTGGCACGTCGCTTGCGCGAAGATGCGCGCGCCATGCTCCACCCCGCCGCCTTTGGCATCATAAGCCCCGAAGTAGAGACGGCGTAAACGCGCAAAGGAGATGGCAGCCGCGCACATCGCGCAAGGCTCGAGCGTCACATAGATATCGCAGCGCACCAACCGCCCTTCGCCGAGCTTGGCGCAGGCCTCGCGAATCGCCAGCATTTCGGCATGCGCCGTGGGATCGCCGAGCTCATGCATGCGATTGCCGGAGAGGGCTGCGATCTCCCCTTGCGCATCGACGATGAGGGCCGCGACCGGCACCTCGCCGCGCGCGCCTGCCGCTTCCGCGCGGTCGAGCGCCATTGCCATGTAGTTCGGCTTCTTCGTCTTTCCCGCCATGGCGCGACGATGGCCTCGCCGGGACCGCGCGTCAAGCGAGCGCGCCGGGTAGTGGAGAGCGTGTAAGCTGCATGATC
Source organism: Alphaproteobacteria bacterium (assembly GCA_035272805.1). Lineage (GTDB taxonomy): Bacteria > Pseudomonadota > Alphaproteobacteria > JACZXZ01 > JACZXZ01 > DASPPM01. Next base: position 3,131 of record DATEQI010000202.1, read on the forward strand.
GCCATGGGCGAGAGAACGCAGCAATTGCTACCGCCCGGCATGCCGTCCAGGCGCCGCTGGCTGGGAAATGAGCTGGAAATGACGAGGAAATGATTTCATGAATTTCTATTTAATTTGTTAACTTAGTTTAGCGATTTCAATAATTTACGAAGAAGACGTTTTTCGTGGATCATGAAATGACTTCATGGTAGTCGTTGAACATGACGGTACAATACACCTTACCTGCGCAGTGGATACGATACGATCCGACGGCCATCGTCACGGAGCTGACAGAGGCGAAAGCCGCCGTTTTGTCATTAGCTAATATCCCCTTTCAGCGGGCCTGGGCCGAGCGGCTTCAAGCGATGGAACTGAAGCGCGAGGTGGCGGGAACTTCCCGGATCGAAGGCGCCGACTTCACGGATCGAGAGCTGGACGAAGCAATCGCCGGTGAAACACCGCAAGACCGGCTCACCCGCTCGCAAAAACAGGCGCGCGCGGCCGTCAACACCTATCGCTGGATCGAGCAGTTGCCGACCGATCGTCCGATCGATGAGAGCCTTGTCAGGGAAGTTCATCGACGCATCGTCACCGGCTGCGATGACGACCACTGTCCGCCTGGCGAGTTGCGCGGGAACGGTCAGAATGTGGTCTTCGGACGTCCGAGACATCGCGGTGTCGAAGGCGGCCCCGAATGCGAGCGGGCGGTAAAAGGGCTGATGGGCGCGGTCAATCAGGAGTTCAGAGGGCACGACCAATTGGTGCAAGCGCTGGCGCTGCATTACCACCTCGGCGCGATGCATCCGTTCCACGATGGAAACGGCAGGACGGCGCGCGCGCTCGAGGCGTTGATGCTGCAGCGCGCGCACCTCAAAGAGACGCTCTTCATCGCCATGTCCAACTACTATTACGACGAGAAGGACTCTTATCTCGCCTGCCTGTCCGAAGTTCGGAAGCGAAATTTCGATCTGACGCCTTTCCTTAAATTCGCTCTCCGCGGCATCGCCTTCCAATGCCATAGGCTGCTCGGCGAAATCCGTAAGCACCTCGCCAGGAGCCTCTATCGCGACGTCATGGCGCAGCTCTATGGGCGCTTGCGGTCGACGCGAAAGCGGGCACTTGCCGAGCGGCAGCTTGCCATCCTCGAGTGGCTGCTCGATCGGGACGAGCCAGTGGATGCCGACGACTTGATCGATGCGACCTACCGACACTATGCCAATCTCAAGGCCGGCTTAAAAGCCTATATCCGGGATTTGACGCAGCTTGTACAACTGCGCGCCATCGCCAGCAGCATAAGAGACGGCAAGACGATGGTTTGGGCACGGTTGGAATGGCCGACGGAAATCACTGAGACCGAGTTCTACAAGCAGATCGACAAGCTCCCCTCGGCAAAAACAAAGCTCCTCATCCGCTCCGGAAAATTATCGTGACCCATGGCGCCGACTACCGCCGAGCGCCGAGCCCGCCGCTCATCGATTGCTCTACGCATTGCGCGCGCGCCCACCACGACCTACATTGCCGCCCATGATTCGTCCCGCCATCGGCCTCACCCTCGATGCGGAGCCGCCCGGCGGCTATTCCAAGCTGCCCTGGTACGCGCTGCGCCAGAACTATGCCGGGACCATCGCGGCCGCGGGCGGGCTGCCCGTGCTGCTGCCCCACGAGCCGGAGCGGGTCGAGGACTATCTAGCCCACCTCCAGGGCCTCGTCGTCACCGGCGGCGCCTTCGACGTCGACCCGGGCCTCTTCGGCGCCGCCTCGCGCCATCCCACGGTCAAGACCAAGGACAGGCGCACCGCCTTCGAGCGCGCGATCCTCGAAGGCGCCTTGCGGCGCAACCTGCCGGTGCTCGGCATCTGCGGCGGCCAGCAGCTCCTCAACGTGGTCCTCGGCGGCACCCTCATCCAGCACATCCCCGACGAGGTTGAGCGCGCGCTCCCCCACGAGCAGCCCAATCCGCGCACCGAGGCGGGCCACACCGTGCGGGTCGCCAAGGGCACGCTGCTCCACGAGATCACCGGGGCCGACGAGCTCGCGGTCAATTCCGCCCATCATCAGGCGGCCAAGGAGGTGGGCGCGGGTGTGGTGATCAACGCCACGGCCGAGGACGGCGTCATCGAGGGTATCGAGCATCCCGGCTATCGCTTCTGCCTCGGCGTGCAATGGCATCCCGAGTATCTGATCAGCCCCGGCGACGGACGCATCCTCGAAGCCTTCGTCGCCGCCGCCGGCTGAGCCCATGGTCCAGGAGAAGGAGGGCTCCGGCGAGCGCATCGCCAAGCGGCTCGCCCGCGCCGGCCTCTGCTCGCGGCGCGAGGCGGAGCGCTGGATCAGAGACGGCCGCGTCGCGGTCGACGGCCAGGTGCTTACCACGCCGGCGTTCGTCGTCGGCCATGACAGCCTCGTCGCGGTCGACGGCAAGGTCCTCGCCGAGCCCGAGCCGCCGCGGCTCTTCCGCTATCACAAGCCGGCCGGCCTCCTGACCACGGCGCGCGATCCGCAAGGCCGCCCCACCATCTTCGAGAAGCTGCCGCGCGAGCTGCCGCGCCTGATCGCGGTCGGCCGCCTCGACCTCGCGTCCGAGGGGCTCCTGCTCTTGACCAACGACGGCGAGCTCGCGCGCCATCTCGAGCTGCCGTCGACCGGCTGGCTCAGGCGCTACCGCGTGCGCGCCCGCGGCACGGCGGACGAAGCGCGGCTGAACGCCCTCGCGCGCGGCGTCACGGTCGACGGCGTCGCCTATGGTCCGGTCCAGGCGACGCTCGACCGGGTCCAAGGAGCCAACGTCTGGCTCACGCTGGCGCTGCGGGAGGGAAAGAACCGGGAGGTGCGGCGCGTGCTCGAGCATGTCGGCCTCGCCGTGAACCGGCTCATCCGCATCGCCTACGGCCCCTTCCAGCTGGGCGAGCTCGCGCGCGGCGCCGTGGAGGAGGTGCCGCGCCGCGTGCTGCGCGACCAGCTCGGCGCGTTCTACAAGGAGCTCGCGGGCAAGGTAGAGCGCCATGCGCATCGTCGCGGGTAGGCATCGCGGCCGCGCCATCGCCGCCCCCGCCGACGATTCGGTGCGGCCGACGTCGGATCGCGTGCGCGAGAATCTCTTCAACATCCTGACGCACGGCCGGCTGAGTGCCGAGGCCTCTTTGCTCGAGGGTGCCACGGTGCTCGACGCCTTTGCCGGCAGCGGCGCGCTCGGCCTCGAGGCGCTCTCGCGCGGGGCCGCCGATGCCGTGTTCCTCGACACGGATCTCGCGGCACTCGAATGCGCACACCGCAACGTGAAGGCGCTCGGCGAGGAGCAGCACAGCGTCATCGTGCAAGCGGACGCAAGCCGTCCGCCGATACCTGCCAAAGTGCGCGGGCATCCGCGCCCGCGCAGCCTCGTCTTCCTCGATCCGCCTTACAAGAGCGGGCTCGCAGGAGCCGCACTCGCGGCCCTTGAAGCGGCGGATTGGCTCGCACCCGGTGCCCTTGCCGTCGTCGAGCTCGGCCGAGGCGAGCCCTTCGCCTTGCCTCAGGGCTTCACGCTCGCGGACGAGCGGCATTACGGCCGCACGCGCATCCTCTTCCTGCGGCGGGAGAAGGGGAGCTAGCGCCCCGATTCGGAAGTTCGTCTCACCCTGACGTAGCCGTCATTGCGAGCGCAGCGAACCCCGGCGTACGCCGGGGCAGCGTGCGTGGTGCGAAACCCTTTCTGGATTGCTTCGTTGCCCTTCGGGCGCCTCGCAATGACAAGTGTTTTCCTGATGTGGTGAATTTCAGAACCAGGACTCTAGCGCGCGAAACCGTCGACGCATGGTCCGGCCGCTTCTACGCGTGCAGCCCCTTGACGATCTCGAGATAGTCGGGGTGCTCGGGCGAGATGAGGCCGTGCTGGACGAGGAAGTGGATGATGACGAGGTTGCAATTGAACTTGAACTCGGCGGTCTCGCTCACGACCGCCATGACCTGCTCGATGGGCCAGAGCATGAACTCCCGGATCTCGCCGTCGCGGTTCCTGGGCGTGAAGTCGCGCGGCACCTCGAGCTCGTAGACGAACTGCACGTCGGGCTTGAGGCCCTCGGGCGTCTCCAGCACATAGGTGACGGCCCCCGTCGCGACCGCGCGCGCGGCGAGCGATGGGGGGATGTCGGCCTCCTCGTGGCTTTCCTTGGCGAGATTGTCCCTGAGCGAGACGCCGGCGGGCTGGCCGCCCGCCACCATGTTGTCGAGCATGCCGGGATAGGTCGGCTTGTCGAGCGCGCGGCGTCCCACCCACATGGCGATGCGCTCGCCCTCGCGCACGAAGCCGTTCATGTGCACGCCGTAGGAGCGCACGCCGAAGTAGGGCGTCGCCGCACGCTCCATCAGCATGAGCGGCGGGATGCCCCAGGCGGGCGTCACCGGGTAGACCTCATCGCGCCAGCCCTCGATGACGCCCCGTTCGGCGAGCGCGCGCAGTGCCTCGTCGAATGCCGCGCTGCGCTCCTCGCAGGTGCAGAGCGCCGGCGAGAGGGTGACACCCGCATCGCTCAGCTCGAAGAGCCTGGGGAAGCGCGCGAGCTCGTGGACGAAGGGCGGCTTCAGCCAGCCGACGCGCTCGCCCGCGACGATGAAAGGGCGGAAGTGCCCCATGTCGCGGGCGTTGCATTCGCGGATGCGGTCGAGATAGCTCACAGGGCTGCGGCTCCGGCTCCTTCGGCAGCCAACCCTTTAGCGGCATCCGCGCGCGCGCGCAATCGCGTTTCCGTGACAATCGCTCGCTGCTCCGCCGAGGGCGTCAGGCGCGCTGCGCGTAGCGCTTCTCCGAGGTGAGCACGATCTCGACATCGGGGAGCTGGCGCAGGCAGCGCGCGATATAATCGCTGAGCGCGCGCTCCATGCCCTCGACCTGGATGTCGATGCGAAGCTCGGCTCCGGCGGCGCCGCCGAGCGCGCTGCGCCATTGCGAGGGGACGAGCCCGCGCTTGGCGAAGAGCTCGAGCACGCGCGGCATCACGCCGGGCTCGGCGCGCGCCTCGACGGCGAAACAGGCGGTGGGCAGCGATGCAGATTCAGCGGCGGGATACATGGCAAGCAAACTCCTGCAAACGGGCGAACGCACAAGCACCAAGGCCCGGCAACCCAAGGGGCGCCGGGGTGCTAATTCGCCGAATGCGGAGCTGCTCGCTCATGAGACAGAGGTTAGCCAAGGTCGGGCGGGCGGTCAAGCGCGCTCTTGCGGCCGGGTGGTGTCGCAGTTCAAATTTCTGCTTGCGACCCTTTGCAGACTTCCAAGACGGCAACCGGATCGCCAGAAAAGTGTCAGGAACGGAGCTTTGACCGTTAGCGAGTTCCTTATGGTGATCGCGGGTAGTAGGTTCATTGGGGTGCGGCCAATCATCTCGGCCCAAGCGATGGCAACCGAGCCTTGAAGAGCATGAAACCCGCGATCTCTTTAACAGCGTCAAGGCAATATCGGCTGGCTTGAGTAGGCCGATGTGTCGCATGGGAGCGCGGCGCTGACAGCATGAAACAGCCGGCCGGTTATGATCGCTCCCCGTCCCCGCGCCAAGCATGGAGAGCGATCAGTCTCTTGAAAGTCGCCCACGGCCCCGCCAGTCAGAGTGCGAATGGTGCCTTATGCGGCCTTACGCTCCTCGAGAAGCGCGGCCGGCTTCGGGGCGTGCATCGCCCATGCTTCCGCCGTATCCAGCGACAGATTGAACTCGCGCGGGCCACCGCCGAATACGCTTTGGCCTTCGCCGTCGATGATCCGGTAGCGGCCATTACAAGGGTTCGCCCGGTCTCGCGTAGTATTGCGTCTCAGTAAAAACCCTTGGCGCTTAAGCATCCTGCGGACTCGGCATTCCCGCTTGTGCCCGCCGTGTTGCCTCTCGTCTCTCGTGCTCATGTCCGACTCCTCATTGTGTGGCGACGACAATGCAAACCTTAGCGCGTCCATCGCGCGCCATCCCCTGTCTTGGCCGCTCGCCATTCCGGTCACTTTTATTCTGCCCTCCTATCTGGTGCTCGCACGCACAAGGACGGTAGCAAGGCCAAGGAAGATCGCAATTGTCAGCACTCCAATGCTCCAATCGAGGGGTATACGATATCCTGTTAATGCCCATTCGCTTGCTTCTTGTCTCGCAAGATCGTGATGGCGACAAAACCGAGCGCAAGCGCCGTCCAAGAAAGCATAACCAGAAGGGCATAATCGTTCGGCACAAGTCCAACCGACACGATAGACCCGAATAGAATGCCCATTGCGGCGGTTTCCTTCCTCATATCACTCCCCTGGGGGCGTCAACCGGACAAGCGCGCTTCCTCCCAACTCTTTCCGATCTTGTGACGCTCAACGTCCCCTGAACGGGCGGCATTGAGAACTTCGCCCTCACGCTTCTGACGGTGCTGCTCGCGGTCCTCGGCGCGCGCCGCTTTGGCTGCCAGCGCCCATTCCCTGTCCCGCAGGTGCTCGACGACGCCCTTTGGTGCCAAGCAATGTTACGGCCGCGATGATTGCGACGGCGATCAGAGCCGCGATCAAACCGTATTCGATGGCCGTGACGCCTTCCTTCGAGAGAAGCGCGAGCGCAAGGCCCTCATCATCCTCGGCGTGGCCAGCCTCATGGTTGCTCAAGTGGAGCCAACTGCTCACGTCAGAAGCAAACTCGACGAGGCTGAGAACGGGTCTTGGCTATCCTGCGGTAGCTTAACAAAACATTGTTACGAGATTGTAAAGAAGCCCCCTATGCATCGCGCTGTAATAACTATCCGTTACATTTTCTTAACAAACATCAAGTATGTATAAGTACGTCATCACGAATTATGAGGCGCGGCGAGCCGCAAAGGGGGAACCATGCGCCACCTAATGTGGATTAAGGTGCTCGTTCAAAATCTGAAGTCGAAAGATGGTGTCACCGCAATCGAATATGGCCTGATCGCAGCGCTAATCGCGGTCGCCATCATCGTTGCCGTGACCTTGGTGGGGACCAACTTGCAACTGACCTTCAACATGATTGCGGGCCACCTCGGCAGCTCGCCGCACTGAGCCGTCGGGCGCCGCCGCAGAGGCAGGTACCGCCCCCGCTACCTGCTTGAGGGGGGACGGGATTATTTGGTGGACAAGCTCAACGTGATATAAATCAGTGACGAAAGCCGATGCAGGAGGTTGCCATGCGCGCATCATACATGAACATGTTTGTGGGTGTCCGCACGTTCGCCATCGCCATGCTGTATTTCTACGTTTTGGTCCTTTCAATTGCCGTGACTTTTTCGGGCTTGCTGCCCGGGTGGTTTGTCGCAAGCGGTTGGGTGCTGCTATTCGTGGTGCTTTTTGGCGGGAAATACACCGAACGGAAAGACGGCATGAACAATTTCGTGGGTGTCGGCACCTTCGCCATCACCATGCTGTATTTCTACGTTTTGGTCCTTTCAATTGTCGTGATGTCCCGGGGCTTGCTGCCGGGGTGGTTTGTTGCAGCCGGTTGGGTGCTGCTATTCGCAGTGCTTTATGGCGAGAAATACGTCAGCTCGAAAATCGGGCAGAGCGCCGCGTCCCAATTGGTGTGATAGAGACCGGGGGACTCTGCTACTGCCGAAAAGGCGGCCATGCGGAGTCCCAAGAGAGATCGCACCGAAGAACAAATGGACATAGACCGACATGTCGGCGCTCGGCTGCGCGTGCGCCGAATTATGCTGGGAATGAATCAATCCCAGCTCGGGAAAGCAGTGGGCATCACATTCCAGCAGGTGCAGAAATACGAGAATCGCAAAAATCGAATTAGCGCGAGCGAGCTCTATCGATTCGCGAGTGTCTTGGGTGTCCCGGTGTCGTTCTTCTTTGAGGGTGTGGAACCCAAGCCGCACGGCGGGCCACGGACAGCCCGCCAGAAATTTAGTCACCGCATAAGCGCGAGACTTTGGAGTTCGTGCGCGCCCTCGCCCGCGTTTGGAATCTCGCCGTGCGCAAATCACTGACCAATTTAATTTTCGCGTTAGAAGGGCGTCAGGCACCGCCGCACGCAAGCCGCTGAATCGAGCCGACGCTGTGATCGGTTCGCGGTAATTGATGGCAGGAAAGAGTGATGCGCCGACTTATGCAAGCCGAACTTGATGAAGCAGCGGTAAAGCGGAATGCTGTAATTCTGGCGTCGCAGGCAATTATTCGAGCGCGCTTTAGCAAAGCGGAGATGGGAAGCGCCGGGGTGTGACGAGGCACCCTGGGCTCTCGGACGCGGCCAGGGCAGCTATTCACAGACTCGGCATTAAGCGTCGCATTTTGCTAATCAAAGATGGCCGTCGGGGCGAAGCCCGCAAGAAAAAAGCCGCAGCGTTACCTGCGGCCCAGTCTCGTAACCCGCGACAGAGTGGGCCGGCGCGGGGTCACAATGGATAGTCAGTTCGGCTCTTATACCGGGAATCACAGTTAAGGTTAAGGCTCGAACGGGACTCCCAGAAAAAGGGCCGCAGGTGTTACTGCGGCCCAGTCTCTCGGCCCGCGCTGGGCTCGAATTTGCGCGGACCCCAGATCAACTGCAACCGCCGTGCCAGACAATTACGTTCGGCAATGGCGGAACGCCATCGGGGCCTATATCTCTTACGGGTGATGAGCGGTCCCTCCCAGGGAGCGGCCCTATGTCAGCGACCCCCCATTGCGGAAAATCAGACTGATGCAGTGCTCGTTAGCCACTGTCGCGATAATGGCGGCATGGGAATGCTTACGCCGAATCGTAAGCACGAATTTCAAAATGGTACACCGGCCGCGGCCGGATAGGGTCCTAATCGGGGGCGGCACCTTGCCCTACTTGCCGAACTTGGCGACTCTCGCCCGCGTCTCGGGATCGAGGAAGCCGCGCACCGTCGCCTCGGTCTCGAGCGCCAATGCCCCCTCGAGATCGAGATGGCAGGCGCGGTTCAAGACCCGCTTCAGCTCGCTCACCTGTGCCGCCGGCAGGGCCGCGATGCGGCGCGCCGTCTCGTGAGCCGCGGCGAGGAGCGCCTCAGGCGCCACCACCTTCCAGGCGATCCCCATCTCGAGTGCCGCGCGCGCATCGAAGCGCTCGCCGAAGAGGATGAGCTCGCGCGCGCGCCCGAGCCCGACCAGCTTCGGCAGGAGCGTGGTGACGCCGCCCGTCACGAAGACGCCGAGCCCGATCTCCGGGAAGAAGCAGCGCGTGCCCTCGGCCATGATCGCGAGATCGCAGTTGATCACCCACTCGAGGCCGCCGCCCACCGCCCAGCCGTGGATTGCCCCCACCACCATCTTGCCGCCGAGCGAGAGCGCGCGCGTCACCTCCTGGATCGACTCCACATAGGCGCGCACCTCGGCCGGCGAGCGGCCCTGCTGGTCGAACTCCTTGAGATCGTCGCCGGCGCAAAAGGCGCGGCCCGCGCCGCAGAGCACGATGGCGCGCACCGAAGCGTCGCCGTTCGCGGCGTTGAGTGCCGCAGTAAGGCCAGCCAGGAGTGCCGGGTTGATCGCATTGAGCCGCTCGGGACGGTTGAGCGTGATCGTGGAGACCCCGTCCGCGAGCTCGCTCAGCACCACGCTTGTCATCGCCTACTCCCTGAGAACGCGCCGCGTCTTGCCTTCCGTCCGCGGCAGCGACTGCGCCGGCACGAGCGCGAGGGCGGCCGTCACCCCGATCTCGCGCTTGATTGCCGCCTCGATCGCACCGGCAAGCGCCTCGCTTGCCGCAGCCCCCGCCGCGAGCTCGGCCTCGACCGGCAGGCGGTCGTAGGGCCCGCGGCCCTTGAGGCGGATGCGGTACTCGCCCGAGAGCTCGCGGAAGCCGCCGAGCGTCGCCGCGATCATGGTCGGGAAGACGTTGAGGCCGCGCACCACGACCATGTCGTCGCTGCGCCCGATGACGCGGAAGCGCGGTGCCGTCCGCCCGCAGGCGCAAGCCTCGGTCGCCGTGACCACGATGACGTCGCCGGTGCGGAAGCGCACGAGGGGCTGGCACTCCTTGAGGAGATGGGTGAGCACGAGCTCGCCTTTGCTGCCCGCCGCGAAGGGCACCGGCTCGGCCGAGGCGGGCTCGATGAGCTCGGGGTAGAGTGCCTCGAGGGCGACGAAATGGAGGTCGTTCTGTGCCTCGCATTGGCCGGCGAAATTGCACAGCACGTCGGAGACGCCGTAGTTCGCATTGCGTGCCTTGAAGCCCCACACCCCCTCGAGGCGCGCGCGGAAGCTCGCGTCGTCGAGTCCCGCCTCGCCGCCGAAGAGCCCGAGCTTGAGGCCGAGGGCACGCGGCGCCAAGCCGGGGAAGCGCTCGGCGATCACGCGCTCGAGTACCGCCGGATAGGAGGGCGTGCATGAGATCGCGGTGATGCCGAGCTCGCGAATGGTGCGCACGAGAAGCTCGCTCGCGCCGACGCCGAAGGGCACCACGCTCGCCCCCGTCGCCTCGAGCGTCATGTGGTCGGTCAAGCCGCCCATCCAGAGCTGGTAGTTGAGGCAGTGCACGACGCGGTGACCGGGCCCCAGCCCCGCGGCGCGCTGAGCGCGGCCGCCGATCTCCGCCGTCAGCCGCGCATCCGCGGCACTCAGCGCCAGGTTCATCGCCTGACCGCTGGTGCCCGAGGTGCGATGCAGGCGCGTGACCTTCTCTGGCGAGGCGGCGAGATAGTCGCCGAAGGGCGGAGACGCCGCCTGGCTCGCGCGCAGCATCGCCTTATCTGAGAGCGGCAGCCGCGGCAGCTCCTCGAGCCGTACGGGCGGCCGTACCTCGTGCCACAGCCGCCGAAAGAAGGGCGAATGGCGCGCCACGTAGTCCGACTGGGCCGGCCAACGCGCCGCGCGGAGCCTGGCGATCTCGGCAAGGGGAAGGAAATCGGCAGCCATGGCGGACAGAAGGGTCGAGCCCTCGCTGGCGCTTGTCAATCGGCATTAGATCGTGATTTGCGCTCGAGAAGTTCCACCACGGAGATCACGGAGGACACGGAGAAGAACAGCAAGATTTAACGCGGTGGTCGCAGAGGAAGCGCAGGGGGACGCAAAGAGTTTATTTCTCCTCCGCGTCCACCGCGAAACCCCCGCGTCCTCTGCGCTAAAAACTTGCCTTTCGTCTCCGTGTCCTCCGTGGTGAGACTTATCCGACCTTCCTATGCCGCCTGCTCCGCCGCGCGATCGACGAGGGCCACGATGTCGGCGATGATGGCGTTGAGCGCGTAGTCCTTGGGCGTGTAGACGCGCGCGACACCGGCCTCGCGCAAGCGCTTGGCATCGCCCGGCGGCACGATGCCGCCGACGACGACGGGAATCCCGCCCAAGCCCTGCTCGCGCATGCGGCCGAGCACCTCGCCCACGAGTGCCGCATGCGAGCCCGAGAGGATCGAGAGCCCGACCACGTGCACCGATTCCTCGAGTGCCGTGGCGACGATCTGCTCAGGGGTGAGCCGGATGCCCTGGTAGACCACCTCGAGGCCGGCGTCGCGCGCACGTAGGGCGATCTGCTCGGCGCCGTTGGAATGGCCGTCGAGGCCCGGCTTGCCGACCAGCATCTTGATGCGCCGTCCGATGCGGCGGCTCACCTGCTCGACCTCCCGGCGCAGGGCCGCGAGCTCGCCCGGCGCACTCGGTGCCGCGGCAGCACCCACGCCCGTGGGCGCGCGGTACTCGCCGAAGACGGCGCGCAGGGCCGCCGCCCACTCGCCGGTGGTGACGCCGGCGTGCGCGGCCTTAATCGATGGCTCCATGATGTTGCGGCCCTCGGCCGCGGCGGCGCGCAGGGCGGCAAGTGCCTTCTCGGCCGCCCTTGCGCCGCGCCCCTTGCGCCAGGCTTCGAGGCTTGCAATCTGCGCCGCCTCGGCCGCGGCATCGGGGGCGAGGCAGGCGCCTTCCTCTCCGGCCAAAAGCGGCGAGGCTGCCGATTCCGTGAATTTATTGACGCCGACCACGATCTGCTCGCCCGCCTCGATGGCGGCAATGCGGCGCGCGTTGCTCTCGACGAGGGCGCGCTTGAGATAGCCGCTCTCGACCGCGGCTATGGCGCCGCCGATCGCGTCGATGCGGGCGAGCTCGGCCAGGGCGGCAGCCTTGAGCTCCGCGACCTTCGCCGCGATCTCCCCCGCCCCATCGAAGATGTCGCCGTAGTCCAGTAGGTCGGTCTCGTAAGCCAGGATCTGCTGGAGCCGCAGGCTCCATTGCTGGTCCCACGGACGCGGCAGCCCGAGCGCCTCGTTCCAGGCCGGCAGCTGCACGGCGCGCGCCCGCGCGCGCTTGGACAGCACGACCGCCAACATCTCGAGGAGGATGCGGTAGACGTTGTTCTCCGGCTGCTGCTCGGTCAAGCCGAGCGAGTTCACCTGCACGCCGTAGCGGAAGCGGCGCAGCTTCTCCTCGGCAATGCCGTAGCGCTCGCGCAAGAGCTCGTCCCACAGCTCGGCGAAGGCGCGCATCTTGCACATCTCGGTGATGAAGCGGATGCCCGCGTTCACGAAGAAGCTGATGCGGCCCGCGACGAGCGCGAAGTCCTCCTCGGGCACGCGCTCGCGCACCGCATCCAGCACCGCGAAGGCCGTCGCAAGCGCGAAGGCAAGCTCCTGCACGGGCGTGGCCCCCGCCTCCTGCAAATGATAGGAGCACACGTTGATCGGGTTCCATTTGGGAATCTCGCGGTAGGTGAAGGCGATCACCTCGCCTGTCAGCCTGAGCGAGGGCTCGGGCGGAAAGATGTAGGTGCCGCGCGAGAGATACTCCTTGACGAGGTCGTTCTGCGTGGTGCCGCAGAGCTCGCGCCGCGCCGCCCCCTGGCGCTCGGCCGCCGCGACATAGAGGGCGAGGAGCCAGGGTGCGGTCGCGTTGATCGTCATCGAGGTGTTCATGCGCGCGAGCGGGATGCCTTCGAAGAGCGCCATCATGTCGCCGAGATGCGAGACCGGCACGCCCACCTTGCCCACCTCGCCCCGCGCGAGCGGGTGGTCGCTGTCGTAGCCCGTCTGGGTCGGCAGGTCGAAGGCGACCGAGAGCCCGGTCTGCCCGCGCGCGAGATTGGTGCGGTAGAGCTCGTTCGACGCCTTGGCGGAGCTGTGGCCCGAATAGGTGCGGATGAGCCAGGGCTCGTCGCGCGCGCGCTCTCGCCTCGCCATTCGCCGGCCTCCTCTGTTGTCGAGCGTTGCGCAGGCGGAAGTGCTGCAGCGCATAACGTCCGCCGACATATTATTGCGGAAACTTTATTTCAAAAGAAATAAAGCTGTGTTTTCCGCGTTGCAGAATGATGAAAGGGGCGTTATGAGTCAATCCGGATGTTGCACTGCGGGAGAAACGGTCGCTGCCTCGGCCGCGGCCCCGCAGGTGGAATCGGCCCCTGAACCTCATTGGGGAGGCTGTCGATGGGCGAAGTGGCGAAGCTGGCTGTGCCGAGCTCGGCGGCGACCGGGAAGGACCTCTACGAGATCGGCGAGATTCCCCCGCTCGGCCATGTCCCGGGCAGGATGTATGCCTGGACGATCCGGCGCGAGCGCCACGGCGAGCCCGAAGAGGCGATGCGGCTCGAGGTGGTGGCGACGCCTACCATCGAGGCGGACGAGGTCCTCGTCATGGTGATGGCGGCGGGCGTCAACTACAACGGCGTATGGGCGGCGCTCGGCAAGCCGATCTCCGTGTTCGAGGTGCACAAGGCCGACTATCACGTGGCGGGCTCGGATGCCGCCGGCGTCGTCTGGGCGGTGGGGGCCAAGGTGAAGCGCTGGCGCGTGGGCGACGAGGTCGTCGTGCATTGCAATCAGGACGACGGGGACGACGAGGAGTGCAACGGCGGCGACCCGATGTTCTCGCCCTCCCAGCGCATCTGGGGCTACGAGACGCCCGACGGCTCCTTCGCCCAGTTCGCGCGCGTGCAGTCGCGCCAGCTCATGCCGCGGCCGCAGCACCTCACCTGGGAGGAGTGCGGCTGCTATACCCTCACGCTCGCGACCGCCTACCGCATGCTGTTCGGCCACCGCCCGCACATCCTGCGCCCCGGCCACAACGTGCTGGTATGGGGGGCCGCGGGCGGGCTCGGCTCGATGGCGGTCCAGCTCATCGCGACCGCGGGAGCCAATGCGATCGGCGTGATCTCGGACGAGAGCAAGCGCGACTTCGTCATGGAGCTCGGCGCCAAGGGTGCCGTCAACCGCAGCAAGTTCGATTGCTGGGGGCGGCTGCCCGAGATCAACGCGGGCGGGGGCTACGGCGAGTACATGAAGAAGGTGCGCGAGTTCGGCAAGGCGATCTGGGAGATCACCGGCAAGGGCAACGACGTCGACTTCGTCTTCGAGCATCCGGGCGAGGCGACCTTCCCGGTGAGCTGCTTCGTGGTGAAGCGCGGCGGCATGGTCGTCTTCTGCGCGGGCACCACCGGCTACCACATCACCTTCGATGCCCGCTTCGTCTGGATGCGCCAGAAGCGCATCCAGGGGAGCCATTTCGCCAATCTCCTGCAGGCGAGCCAGGCCAATCGCCTGGTCATCGAGCGGCGCATCGATCCCTGCATGAGCGAGGTGTTCTCCTGGGCCGAAATCCCCAAGGCCCACACCAAGATGATGCGCAACGAGCACAAGCCCGGCAACATGGCCGTGCTCGTGCAGGCCCCGCGCACGGGACTGCGCAGCTTCGAGGACGCCGTCGAGGCGTGAGGATCGCAGAATACGTCGCCCCGCCGAACCGCCCCATCCTTCGAGACGCGTCGCAGGCGCGACGCTCCTCAGGATGAGGCGGTTTAGTTGACTCGGACCTCATCCTGAGGAGCCGCCGAAGGCGGCGTCTCGAAGGATGAGGCGGCTCTGGAGACCGATCGGTATGACGATGCCGCGCGAGCCGCAAGCATGAGTCAGGCCGCGACGCTCGGGCGGAGCGAGGGCGCAGCCGAGATCCAGGCCCACGTCATCGCGCGTGGCCTCTTGGCCGGGTGCAATTGAGCCGCGCGGCGCGCGCACGCGCATAGCGCCGGCCGACGAATCCGCTCTCCTCCTTCACGGCTGCGCGCGTTAGGATGCAAGGCGCGCCTTCATGCCGGCCGCTTAAACGAGGCGCGAGAAGGGGTGATGATGCGATTTGTATCGGCAACGATACGCTCGGTATTGCTCGCGGCGGCGCTGCTTTTGGGCCTCGCGAGCGCGCCCGCCTCGGCGGCGGACGTCTGCGGGCTGGCGCAAGCGCAGCCCGGCCCGCAGGACGCGGCGCTCAAGACCTTCGCCCACGATCTCGGTCTTAAGCAGGTGGAGGCCTTCGTGGCCGTCGCCAATTACCTGCACAGCACGGGCCGCCTCCCGCTCTGCTATCTCACCAAGGGCCAAGCCGAGGCCAAGGGCTGGCGGCCGGGTGCGGACCTCTGGAGCGCAGCACCCGGGAGTGCGATCGGCGGCGACCGCTTCGGCAACCGCGAGCACCGCCTTCCCTCTAGCTACGACGGCCGCTATCGCGAGGCCGATCTCGACTATGCGGGCGGTGCGAGGGGGGCCGAGCGTCTCATTTACCTCGACAATGGCCAAGGCACCTGGCGGCAATGGGTGACCATCGACCACTACCGCCATTTCTACGAGCTGCCG
Source organism: Alphaproteobacteria bacterium (assembly GCA_035272805.1). Classification (GTDB taxonomy): domain Bacteria; phylum Pseudomonadota; class Alphaproteobacteria; order JACZXZ01; family JACZXZ01; genus DASPPM01. Next base: position 18,599 of record DATEQI010000202.1, read on the forward strand.
GAGGCGGAGTGAGTGCCGCGGCCCCCTTTGGCAGCGAGTGCCGACCCTGGCGCCAGGCGAGGATCAGAGGGGCTGCCATCCGCTCGCTCGACGAGGCCTATGCCGCCCTCGCCGAGGCCTTGGCCCTCCCTTCCCATTTCGGCCGCAACCTCGATGCGCTGTGGGACGCGCTCACGGCCGAGGTGGCGGGACCGCTCGAGCTCCTGTGGGAGGATGCGGCGGCCACGCGCGCAGCCCTTGGCAGCGCCGCATTCGAGCGTCTCATCGCGGTCCTGCGCGAGGCCGAGGTCGTGCGGCAGGATTTCCGGCTGCGCTTGCGCTAGCGCCCCCGCTCGCGTCAATCGAACGTGAAGCCGCGCTCGCGGAACAGCCTCAAACAGGCCTGAACAGCGGCATCGTCGTAAAGCCGGCCCGCGCGCGCCTCGATCTCCGCCAGCGCCACGTCCACGCCGGGCGCAGGACGATAGGGGCGATGGGAGGTCATCGCCTCCACCACATCGGCGACGGCGAGGATCTTGGCCTCGATGAGCATTTCCTCCCCGACGAGGCCGCGCGGGTAACCCGAGCCGTCGAGCCGCTCGTGGTGCTGCAGCACGATTTGCGCGATGGGCCAGGGGAAATCGATGCCCTTCAAGATGTCGTAGCCGGTTTGCGGATGACCCTTGAGCAAATCGAACTCGGCCTGCGACAGTGTGCCGGGCTTGCTGAGGATCTCGGCAGGAACGTTGATCTTGCCGAGATCATGAATGACCCCGGCAACTTTGATCCCCTCGATCTGCGCTTCCGAGAGCCCCATCTCCCGGGCCATCGCGACCGCGAGCGTGGCGGTGCGCCGATGGTGGCCGGCGGTGTAGGGATCGCGCAACTCGATGGTGCCGGCGAGCGCCTGGATCGTCCCCTCCATGCTTCGCCGCAGCGCCTGTTCGGCCTGTTTCCGCTCGCTGATGTCGACGAAGCTGGCGCGGATCAAGCGTCCTTCCAATGACGGCAGTCTGACGAGCCGGACCTCGCAAAGAAGGTCCTTGCCTTTTGCATTGTGGATGCGGCGCTCGAAGAACGTTTCCGCGCCCGCGAGAGCGCGCTCCGTATGCTCCGCAAAGCTCCCTTCAGATAGACGCCCGTCGGGCTGCTCGGGCGCATAGAAATGCCGCGGTCCTAGCCTCAGGAGCTCATCCCGGCCGCAGCCGAAGAGCCTTTCCGCCGTCCTGTTCGCGCCGACGAAGCGATCCCGATCGGCATCGTAGACGAGGATCGCATCCGGCGCCTCCTCGATCAGCAGGCGGAAGCGCTCCTCGCTCAGCCGAAGGTCTTCCTCCATTCGCTTGCGCTCGGTGATGTCGAGTGCCACGCCGACGATTGCGGGCCGTCCCTCGTAGGCGGCGAGCGCGCGATGGGCCAGGATGTCCGCCGTGCCGCCGTTCTTCCGCTTGATGGCGAGCGCCATTTGGTTGGATTTCGCTTTTCCGGCCTTCAACGCCCGCAGGCTCGCCGCGACCGCGACCTTCTCGGCATCGGCGACGAAGTCCAGGAGCGGCCGGCCGATCACCTCGGCCGAGGTGTAGCCGAACATTTCGGCGAAGTGCGGATTGACGTAGGCGAGCGTTCCGTCGTCGCGCGCGATGTAGATTCCCGCGATCTGCTGTTCCACAAGGGCGCGGAACTGCGCCTCGCTCTCCATGATTCTTGCGTCCGCGAGCCTGCGTTCGCTGATGTCGCGGATATTGCATTGCATGAGCGTGCGGTCGCCCTCGGGGTAGGCGTTGCAGACGAGCTCGACCGCGATGCGCCGCCCGTCCTTGGTTTCGAGCGGAAGTTCCTCGCAGTGTAGATAGCGCTTCTCCCGCAGCTCCGCGAATGCGACCTTGGCCGCTGTCGAGCCCTTGAAGGGGGCGACGTTCCACAGCACCTTGCCTAGATATTCCTCGCGCGGGTAACCCAGCAAGTCGATGACGCGCTGATTGATGTCGGCGATCCGTCCAGCCTCGGCGTCGATGAGCAGTATGCCGTCTTTGGCTGTCTCGAAGAGACGGCGATAGCGAAACTCGCACTGCCGCAGCGCCTGCTCGGCTTCCTTGTGCTTCCGGCGCCCCGCTTCCCACGCCAGCGCCTGGAGAAACGCGCGCGCGAGCCGGCCGGCGCCGTCCTTCGGGATGTCTCCCTTGAGCACGACCTCCTGCGCCCCCGCCTGCAACAATTCGGCCGCCGCCGCCTCCGACGAATCGGCCAACACGATCACGGGAATTTCCGGATGCGTGCGGCGCACGTGGTCGAGAGCCGTGCGAGCGCTGTAGTGCGGCCCCTTGGAGCCGACGAGGACCAGGGTCGGGGCGAACTCCGTCAAGGCGCGAGCGAAGGCGCTTTCGCTGTCGACTTGCTTCGACTGGAAGCCGAGCCCCGTCTTGCGCAGCGCGCCCTTGACGAGCTCGGCGTCCTCCGGCGCGCCCGCGAGAATAAGGAGACGTGTTTCCGCGATAGACTCGACCCGGCGGGGGATCATCGCGGCGCCCGGTTGACAGGGCCTCGAGACGCAGTCGGCCGCGCCCAGGTCTCGGCAAGCCGCCCGCGCCCCACCTGCCCGCAACCATAAACCGTCATATGCCCAGTCTGCCCATGCAATCTTTTGCCGGCCCGCCCGCCGATGATTATTGCATTAATATTAGGATAAGCGGATTTTCACCTGAAGCAATAGTCTGCAATTAATCAACACAAATGATCGCGA
>DATEQI010000203.1:0-6168 GCA_035272805.1 Alphaproteobacteria bacterium
GAAGCTCGGCACGCTCACGCCGCCGCTGGGCTGTGGCTCTTGCTGCACCGGGGTCGCGGGTCCCGCATCCGTCGATCCAGTCTGGGGCTGCGTTCCGCCCGGAGGGGCAGCAGTCGCGGACTCTTCTGGCGGCGGGCAGGGGACCTGAACATAATTTTGACCGGTCTGCGAATCATGATATTGGCTCTCGGGAGCGCTCCGAATGACCTCGCCAACAGCCCCACGCGGGAAAGTCGGCACGCATTGCCCGGTTTTGGCATCGATCCACGTTCCATCGGACGTCAGAACATAATTTTGACCGGTCTGCGAATCATGATATTGGCTCTCGGGAGCGCTCCGAATGACCTCGCCAACAGCCCCGCGCGGGAAAGTCGGGACAGGTAACCCGGTCTTGGCATCAATCCAGCAATCGCACGGCTTTTGCGCGAACACCTGTTGACTGAACATGCCAACGGCAACGACGGCAAATGACAAGGCAGCGAGTATCTTTGTGGCACCCAACAGCCTCGCACGCATCAATCCAATGATTGGTATAGTGGGCGCCGACGCTAGATCAGCGCGTTTCATGTTCCCCTCCCGAACTTGATGTCTTTGCGCTATAATACGCCCATGCCGAAGGGACCCCAAGGCCAGAAGCGCCCCGCCGACGTGATCGGCAACGCTGTCCATGTCACGCGGACCGCGACGGGCGAGGTGGAAGATAGCAAGCGCGACCCTGGCAACGGCTATGCCTGAAAGGGCGGCTTGAAGGGCGGCCAAGCGCGAAGAAGCCTACTGAGCTCGAATTTCAAAGTGAGGCACTGCCCCCTATCGCCTCCCATGCACAATGGCGCACGCAAGGCGGCCGTGTTGGAAGCCGCCGGAGAAGAAGGAGGCACCATCGTGTTGAAACATCTGACACCTGCGACCGTCGCCAAGCCGGCCGGGCGTTACAGCCACGCCGTCGAGGTGCCGCCGAATGCGCGCTTGCTCTACTTGGCAGGTCAGGTCGGGGTCAAGCCCGACGGCACCATGGCCGAAGGTTTCGAGGCGCAGGCCGATCAGGCTTGGCGCAACCTCGCCGCAGTGCTGGAAGCCGCCGGCATGGGGCTCCGCGATATCGTGCGCATCAACTACTACTTGATCGACGCGGCCGACGTACCGGCCGCGCGCACCGTGCGCGACCGCTACATCACGGATCCCGCACCGGCGGCAACCCTCGCGGTCATCAAAGCGCTCGCCTCGCCGGCCTGGCGCTTCGAGATAGAGGCGGTCGCGGCGAAGGCGTAGTCGGGCAAGGGCTACTCGCCCGCCTTGATGCGCCGCTCGCGCGGCGGCGCGCTTTCGCCGACATAGCCCTCGCGCGTCTGCGGCAGCTTGCGGCCCAAGAGGCGCGAGGCAACGAGGGTGCGCAGGATCTGCGCGGTACCCCCGCCGATCGTGAACATGCGCGCGTCGCGCAGCATGCGCTCGAGCGGGTTGTTGCGCGAATAGCCGGCGGCACCGTGGAGCTGGAGGGCGTCGTTGGTCACCTGCACGGCCGTCTCCGAGGCGAGGATCTTGGCCTGCGCCGCCTCGAGCACGTCGGGAAAGCCGTTGCCGGCGTTGGCGGCGGCCTTGAAGACGAGCGCCTCGGCCGCGGCGAGGCGCACCGACATGTCGGCCAGCATCCATTGCAGGCCCTGGAACTCGCAGATGGGGCGGCCGAACTGCTCGCGCTCCTGGCTATAGGCAAGTGCTGCCTCGTAGGCCCCTTGCGCGATGCCGAGGGCGACCGTCGCCGCACCCACGCGCTGGCCGTTATAGGCGTTCATGAGACGGCCGAAACCCTTGCGGAAGCCGCCGGGCGAGGGGAGCGCGCGCGCCTCGGGCAGCTCGAGGTCCTCCAAGAGGATTTCCGTCTCGGGAAGGCCGCGCAGGCCCATGGCCGGCTCGCGCGCGCCGATGACGAGGCCCGCATGCTCGCCGCGCACGGCGATGAAGCCGCCGATGCCCTGCTCGTTCCCCTTCTCGTCGAAGACGCGCGCGAAGATGAGATGGAGCTTGGAAACTCCCCCGCCGGTGATCCAATGCTTCTTGCCGTTCAAGACGTAGCTCGCGCCGCGCTTGTCGGCGCGCGTCGTCATCTCGCTCGCCGCGCTCCCGGCAGCGGGCTCGGTGATGCAGATGGCCGGCTTGTCGCCGGCGAGCACGAGCTCGGCGGCGAGCCGTTTCTGCGCCTCGCTGCCGTAGGCCATGATGGCGCCGATGGCGCCCATGTTGGCCTCGACCGCGATGCGGGCGGTGACACCGCAACGCTTGGCCAGCGCCTGGATCACCAGCACGGCATCGAGATAGCTGAGCCCCGCCCCGCCATAGGCCTTGGGGATGGTCATGCCCATGAAGCCGGCTTCTTTGAGGGCCGCCACATTGTCCCAAGGATAGGCCTCGCTGCGGTCGACCTCGGCCGCGCGCGCTCTGATCACGCCGTCGGCGAGGGCCGCCGCGCGGGCCTGGAGTTGGTGCTGCGCCTGTGTCAGCTGGAAATCCATGGCAGCCGTCCTTCCTTGCGAGCGCTCGCGAGTATGGGCGCGGGCCGGGCACGAGACAAGCCGATGCCTCGGTCTCGGGCGCCCGTGGATTGACCCATTCGGGGCTTTGTGCAAGCCTGAAATCCAACACGAGAACTGCGTGCCGCAGCCGCGAGCACGCGACGCACAACGCATTCAGGGAGGAAAAGCCGTGATCGAGCGCAAGCCGCGAAGCAAGCGTCTTTCCCGCCGCTCGGTGATCCGCACCGGGCTCGAGGCCGCGGGCTTAGCCGTTCTGGGAGCACCCTGGATCGCGCGTTTCGCGATTGCGCAGGGCGGCGGTTTCGACTGGAAGCGCTACAAGGGCGAGCATCTCGAGGTCTCGCTCACCAAGGGCCCGCGCGGCGACATCCTGCAGAAGTACCGCAAGGAGTTCGAGGACTTGACCGGCATGTCGGTGGGCGACGAGCAGATCCCCGAGCAGCAGCACCGCCAGAAGGTGCTGATCGAGTTCAACTCGGGCAACACCAGCTTCGACGTGGTCACCATGGCCTTGCACGTGCAGAAGCGGCTCTACGGCAAGGGCAAGTGGCTCGTCGATCTCAGGGACCTGATCAAGGACCCGAGCATGACCAGCGCGGATTTCGACCTGCCGGACTTCTCGCAAGGGGCCATGGACTACGCCACCCAGGCCGACGGCCGGCTCGACGTGCTGCCGCTCAACCTCGATTATTTCCTCATCTACTGGAACAAGGAGCTCTTCGCCGCCAAGGGGCTCGCCTACCCCAAGTCCTTCCCCGAGCTCCTCGCGGCGGCGAAGGCGCTCAACGATCCCAAGGCGGGCGTTGCCGGCTTCCTTGCCCGCGGCCTCAAGAACGCCAACGTCGTGGTATGGACCGACTTCCTCCTCGGCTGGGGCGTCGACCCGATCGACCGCGACCTCACCATGCACACCGACGGAGCGGAGGCGATCGAGGCCGCCAAGCTCTACCAGGCGCTGACCAAGGACTACGGACCGCCCGGCGTCGCCGGCTTCAACTGGAACGAATGCCAATCGAGTTTCGTGCTGGGCCGCGGCGCCATGTGGGTCGACGGCATCGGCTTCGCCCTGCCGCTCGAGGACAAGACCAAGTCCCGCGTCGTCGGCAAGGTCGGCTATGGCGTGATGCCGCCCGGTCCCAAGGCGCAGCACTCGGCCCTCTTCGGCGACGGCATCGGCATCTCCGGAACGACGAAGAAGAAAGGTCCGGCCTGGCTCTATTGCCAGTGGGCGACCAGCAAGTCGATCGCCGAGCGCCAGATCGAGGGGGGCTACGGCGCTCCCGGCCGCACCTCGGCCTATGCCGCGGCAGGTGCCTCCGGGAAGCTCACCGCACCCCGCGAATGGCTCGAGTGCATGCAGGGCTCGATCAAGATCGCGCGTCCCGGCCTGCCGGAGATCTTCGAGGTGACCCAGTTCCGCGACATCTTCGGCATAGCGCTCACCAACCTGGTCACGGGCGGCGACCCGGCGAGCGAGCTCAAGAAGGCGACCGAGCAGTTCAAGCCCATCCTCGAGAAGAGCGAGAAAGGCTGAGCCGGCCCCGTGGCGGGCGAACGGACGCTCGACGGGCGATCGGGGAAGGCCGAGACAGAGCCCTCGGGCCGGGGGCACCACCTCTCGGGCGGCGGGCAATGGAGCCGCGGCCGCTACGTCGTCTTCATCGTGCCGACGCTCGTCGTCATGCTGGCGGTGATCGTCTTCCCCTGGCTCTTCACCGTCTTCATGAGCGTGCACGACTGGAAGATCGGCCAGACGCACGGCTTCGTCGGGCTGGACAATTATCTCGCCCTTCTCGCCGACGAGCGCTTCTTGCGCTCGCTCCTGCGCACGCTCTATTACGGCGTGCTCGCGGTCGTCGTCCCGGTGATCCTCGGCACCTTCTCCGCCGTCATCTTCCACAAGCGCTTTCCCTTGCGCGGCTTCCTGCGCGGCGTCTTCATCCTGCCCATGATGGCGACCCCCGTCGCGGTGGCGCTCGTCTGGACGATGATGTTCCACCCCCAGCTCGGCGTGCTCAATTATCTCTTGAGTGTTGTCGGGCTCCCGCCCCAGTCCTGGGTCTACGCGCCCGAGACGGTGATCCCGACGCTCGTGATGGTCGAGGTCTGGCAGTGGACGCCGCTCGTCATGCTGATCGTGCTCGGCGGGCTCGCCGCCTTGCCGACCGAGCCCTACGAATCCGCGCGCATCGACGGCGCCTCCGAGTGGCAAATGTTCCGCCACATCACCTGGCCGCTCCTGCTGCCCTTCATCATGGTCGCGGCGATCATCCGCGCCATCGACGCGATCAAGGCCTTCGACCTCATCTTCGTGATCAGCCAGGGCGGCCCCGGCACCGCCTCCGAGACGATCAACATCTACCTCTATCTCCAGGCCTTCGCCTTCTACAACATCGGCTATGCGTCGGCGATCGTGGTGGTGTTCTTCCTCTTGATCGTGGCGTTGACCCTCCTCCTCCTCTACATGCGGCAGAAGACGCAATGGATGTGAGCGCCAAAACGCCCGCGCTTCTGAAGGTGTCGCTCACGTGGGGCGAGGGATTTCGCAAGTTTTGCGCCAAGCTCGCCTTCGGCTTCGCGGTTCTCGTCATCGTCTCGCCGGCGGCACTCGTCTTCCTGTGGATGCTCTCGCTCTCGCTCAAGACGGATATCGAGAACATCGCCTATCCGCCGGTCTTCATTCCGGCGACGCCGACGCTCGACAATTTCGCCGAGGTGTTCCGCGCCAGTCCCTTCGCGCGCTACACGCTCAACAGCGTCATCGTGACCGGCTCGGCGGTGCTCTTGGCCCTCTTCATCGGCGTGCCCGCCGGCTACGGCATCGCGAAGGCGAAGGCGTTCAAGCTCGCGATCGTCGTGCTGATCTCGCGCATCACGCCGGGTCTCAGCTATCTGATCCCGCTCTTCATCCTCTTCCAGTGGCTCGGCCTGACGGGGACGCTGCTGCCGATGGTGATCACCCATCTGGTGATCACCGTGCCGATCGTCGTCTGGATCATGATCGGCTTCTTCGAGTCCCTGCCGCCGGAGCTCGAGGAGGCGGCCCTCATCGACGGCGCCACGCTCTGGCAGGCCTTCCGGCACATAGCCCTTCCCTTGGCGCGGCCCGGCATCGTGGTCGCCGCCGTCCTCTCCTTCATCTTCTCGTGGAACAACTTCATCTTCGGCGTCGTGCTGACCGGGCGCGAGACGCGCACGCTGCCGGTCGCCGTCTACAACGTGCTCACCTTCGAGCAGATCGCCTGGGGCCCGCTCGCGGCCGCGGCCCTCATCGTGACGCTCCCCGTGCTCGTGCTCACCATCGTCGTCCAACGCGAGATCGTCGCCGGACTCACGGCGGGGGGTGTGAAAGGCGGGTAGAGCATGATCCAATCAAATTGGAACACCCCGGTCGTCACCCCGCGCAAGCGGGGGTCCAGAAGCTGCCTGGATTCCCGCTCCCCGCCTTCGCGCTAGTTGATTCACACATCTTGGTGGAGGCGCCGATCACGTTAAGCCCCTCTCCCGCTTGCGGGAGAGGGAGGGACCCATTGCGCAGCAATGGGAGGGTGAGGGACGGCTCCGACATCCGGCAATCCCTCACCCTTCCCATCCCTCCGGGATGGGCCCCTTCCCTCTCCCGCAAGCGGGAGAGGGA
>DATEQI010000204.1:0-3408 GCA_035272805.1 Alphaproteobacteria bacterium
GCCTTTCATGACGATGAGCAGGCTGTTGAGATCGGCGATGAGCCGGCCCGCCTTGGCGCGCACGAGCTCGGCCGCGTCCGGATTGCGCTTCTGCGGCATGATCGAGCTGCCGGTGGTGAAGGCATCCGAGAGCCTCACGAAGTGGAACTGCTCGCTCGACCAGATCACGATTTCCTCGGCCAGGCGCGAGAGATGCACGCCGGCAAGTGCCGCGGCGGCGAGAAACTCGAGCGCAAAGTCGCGGTCGGAGACCGCGTCGATCGAGTTTGCCATCGGCCGCGCGAAGCCGAGGGCTGCGGCCGTCATCTCCCGGTCGATCGGGAAGGAGGTGCCGGCAAGGGCCGCAGCCCCCAGCGGGCACTCGCCGAGCCGGACGCGGCAGTCCTTGAGGCGGCCGCGGTCGCGCCCGAACATCTCGACATAGGCCATGAGGTGATGGCCGAAGGTGATCGGCTGGGCCGGCTGAAGATGGGTGAAGCCGGGCATGAGGGTGCCGGCGTGCTGCTCCGCCTGGGCCAAGAGTGCCGCCTGCAGGCCCTTGAGCCCTACCTCGAGCGCGTCGATGGCATCGCGCACCCAGAGCTTGAGGTCGGTCGCGACCTGGTCGTTGCGCGAGCGCGCGGTATGCAGCCGCCCGGCAGGCTCGCCGATGAGATCGGCCAGCCGCGCCTCGATGTTCATGTGGATGTCCTCGAGCGCCTTCGAGAAGCGGAAGCGCCCGGCCTCGATTTCGGCGCGGATGGTCTCTAGACCGCGGGCGATCGCGCGCCCATCTTTCCTGCTGATGATGCCCTTGGCCGCGAGCATGGCGGCATGGGCCTTGGAGGCCGCGATATCCTGGGCATAGAGCCGCCGGTCGAAGTCGATCGAGGCGTTGATCTCGCTCATCGTCGCGTTGAGGCCGGCGGCAAAGCGACCGCCCCAAAGGGGGTTCGCCTTGGGCCCGAGCTGTGCTTTCTTATCTTTGGCCTTGGCGGTCATGGCAGGCGGTCCTCGGCGGTCTCGGCAAGGTGCTAAAAGAGGTCGATCGGTGGCATCGAGAGGCAACGGACGGTCCATCCTCGCGGCACTTCTGGCGGCGGCACTCGCCGCCGTCTTGGCAGCCCCCGACGGCGGCCGCGGCCCGTTTGGCCTCGCGATTGCCTCCGGCGACGGCTCGCTCCCTGTCCTCAAGGGCGAGATGGGCGACTTTAGCTATTTCGACGGCCCCAAGCCAGTGCCGCCGATCAGCTTCGAGGACGGCCAAGGCAAGGCGCTGAGCCTCGCCGACTTCAAGGGCCGGGTGGTCCTGGTCAACTTCTGGGCCACGTGGTGCGCGCCCTGCAAGAGCGAGATGCCCTCGCTCGACCGCCTCCAGGCGGCACTCGGCGGCAGCGATTTCATCGTCCTCGACCTCTCCCTCGACCGCCAGGGCAAGGCGGCGATCGAGCCCTATTTCCGGGACAATAAGCTCGCCCATCTCGGCATCTATATCGACCGGGAGGGCAAGGGCTTTCACGCCTGGCAAGGGAGCGGCGTGCCGACGAGCTTCATCATCGGCCGCGACGGGCGCGCGCGCGGGATGCTCCTCGGCGCGGCCGATTGGGACTCGCCCGCCGCCGTCGAGCTCATCCGGCATTTCATCGCCGAGGGGCGCGCGCGGAAGCTCGAGGAGACGCGCGCGCGGCCGCCGGCAGAGAGAGGCTGAGCGATGGCAGGCTGGAGCATCTTCCTCGCCACCTTCCTCGCCGCCGCGGTCGAGTGGGTCGAGGCCTTCACCATCGTGCTTGCGGTTGCCCTCGGCATCGGTTGGCGCGCCGCGGGAGGGGCTGCGCTTGCGGCCTTGGTGCTGCTTGCGGCAATGACGGCGGCGAGCGGCGGTCTCTTGGCACTTTGGCTCGACCTCGCCTGGCTGCAAGGGGCGATCGGCGTGCTGCTGCTGCTCTTCGGCGTGCGCTGGCTCGCCAAGGCGGTCGCGCGCCATGCGGGACTCAAAGCGCTCCATGACGAGGATGCCGAATTTGCTGAGACCCGGCGGCTCCTGGCGCGCTCCGACCGTCACGCCGCCTGGCTCGTCGCCTTCAAGGGCGTTCTCCTCGAGGGGCTCGAGGTCTGGCTCATCGTCGTGGCGCTCGGCATGCAGAAGGGCAGCGCCCTGGTGGCCGCGGCAGGGGCGCTCGCCGCACTCGTCATCGTGGCGGCGGCGGGTGCCTTTGCGCAGGCGCCGCTGCGGCGGGTGCCCGAGAACGCCATCAAGCTCGCGGTCGGCGCCATGATCACGGCGTTCGGCACCTTCTGGACGCTCGAGGCGATGGGCGGCGCCGGCGCCTGGCCGTGGGGCGAGTGGAGCCTGCCGGCGCTTGCCGTCTTCTATCTGGTAGGCGGGCTCGCCGTGGCGCGGCACTTGCGCCGCCGGCCCGCGGCAATGGTCGAGCCGTGACGGCGCTCTTCAAGCTGCTCGTGGGGGACGGCCGCAACCTGGCGGCGGTCGCACTTGCGCTGACGCTCGCGGCGGCACTCGTCGCCGGCGGCTTCGCTGGGGCGGCCGCCGTCCTGCTCCCGCTCGCACTCCTCGCCGGGGTCGGCTGGCTCGCGGCAGGTTGAGCGAGAGGGCCGGCGCTTCGTCTCGCCTCAGGACACCGCGCTCAAGGTCGCCGGGCTGTCGATGATCACCGTGCTGCCGCGCACGTTCGACCACATCGCCTGCACCTTCTGCTTCCCGTCGATGAGCGGCACGGCGACGACGAGCGTCGTCGGCTTTCGCCCCGTGCTTTGCGGCGACGCGCTGTCGTAGGTGAAGCACGCGAAGGGCGGCTGCACGGTCCCGTTCACCGCGATGGCGAAATTGCCGCCGGGGAAGTCATTTCCCTGCGCATAGGGATTCGGCACGTTGAGGACGAGCAGTGCGAGGAGGCCGACGCCCTCCGGCAGCTCGAATTGGAGACCCGGAATCGCCGCCCAGGCGGACGAGTTGGTCTTTAAGGTGCCGCTGGTTTGTGCGTAGAGGATCATCGCGTGCCTCCCTCATCTGTGCAAGGTTGCAAATGTAGGCGCGATTGCTCGAAAAGGGCAATGAAAATGACGGCGGCGCTCGAGGCTCGTTTAAGTTCGCTGCGCGGCTTCGCTTCGCTCGCCTGCTTGCCGCCTCCCGCTATGCCCACAAAATCGGAACATCGTAGGGCGCCAGGCGCCGGTCGCGGCTGACGATGACCATGCCCTCGATTTGGGCTTGGGCGATCAGCATGCGGTCGAAGGGATCGCGATGATGGAGCGGGAGCGCGCCCGCGGCGGCCGCGTGGGCCATGGTGATGTCGAGGGGAAGAAATTTATGCGCCCTCATCGCGGATACGATGTCAAGAACCGGCGGCAAACGCCCAAGCGCAGCCTTGATCGAGATTTCCCAGACAGAGGCCGCACTCAAATAGGCCG